>JBPCWB010000473.1:0-11374 GCA_051009955.1 Hyphomicrobiaceae bacterium
TAGCCGACCAACCCATCCGATCCGCCCATTTGGTCGCCGGAGAGATCAACCGAAAGCGCGATGCCATTCTGAATGTCAGCCGCGGAACCACCGGCAATGAGCGTATGGTTTCGGTGCAGCTCCCGCAGGCTCTCGTCACTTTCGGCAGGTTGGCCAATTCGGAATCGGATTTGGCTGAGCGTTGACCCCGACCGAACGATGATCGGAAACGTCTGCGGACAAATCTCGGCGAACAGCGGACCTCTATACCCGTTCGGCACAAAGTCGAATGCGTTGACTCCATCCGCGATGACACGGGTGAACACGTCGAGCCGGCCGGTTGAACTCTTCGGGTTGGTTGCCGCCGAGACGTGCTCGGGCAACGCCAGGGTCTCCATGAGCGGAACGATATAGACGCAACCTGTTTCAAGAACGGCGCCGTGCGTCAGTTCAATTTTGTGTAACGACAGACTTTCGATCCGTTCCTGCACGGCAGAATGGCGGGCCGGCAAGAAACTTGCCCGGATGCGATACGCGACGGTGCCAAGGCGCAAATCGAGACTTGCCGGTTGCAACTGTTTTTCGGCCAACGGCGCCGCCAGCTTGATCTGATCCGCTGCGATCATGCCGCGCAACGTCTGGGCCGGCAAAATGCCCTGGTCCGAAGCCTGCGGCAGCGCCGTTTGCATGTCCGTCATAGCGATGTCTTCGATTCGGTTGTAGTTGCCGTCAACTAGCATCTTTTCAGCCCAAGCGAGACGTTGATCGCGCATTGCTCACACCAATTGCCCGATTCGCGCCCTTGACGCCCGCGGCGAACTCACATTATGAAAGAGGCGTGGTGATTTGGCCGGCCGGCTTGCAGCCACATTAAACAATTCGCTAAAAGGCCGTGCGCAGACTTGGTTCTGACCGCTCGGCATTTTCGAGGGCGACAAGGAACCAGGTTTTTTTGTTGCCTTTTGACGAAGGAGACAGCGCAATGACAACATCGTCCTCGGATCGCGAAGCGACGCCAAACTGGCGGCCGGAAACGACGCTTGTTCACGGTGGAACGCTGCGCTCTCAATTCAATGAGACATCGGAGGCATTGTACCTAACGCAAGGCTATATCTACGACAGCGCAGAACAGGCTGAACAGCGTTTCAAGGAGGAGTCTGGCGGCTTCATATATTCGCGCTACGCAAATCCGACCGTACAGATGTTCGAAGACCGTATGCGATTGTTCGAAGGCGCCGAGGACTCCAGAGCGACGGCAACCGGGATGGCCGCCGTTTCGGCGGCCATGCTGTGTTACCTCCGGGCCGGTGACCACGTTGTCTCCGCGCGCGCGCTTTTCGGCTCCTGTCGTTACATTATCGAGGACGTTTGCCCTCGGTTTGGCATCGAGTCGACGCTGGTCGACGGCTCCGACTTCGCGCAGTGGCAGGCGGCCGTTCGTCCCAATACCAAAGTGCTGTTTTTTGAAACGCCGGCCAATCCGACACTGGCTCTTGTCGACATCGCGGCGGTGTCTGAACTGGCCCACAGCATCGGTGCCATCGTCGTTGTCGATAATGTGTTTGCAACTCCCATGCTGCAGCGTCCCCTGAAGTTGGGAGCTGACGTGGTCGTCTACTCGGCGACGAAACATATCGACGGGCAGGGGCGATGCCTCGGTGGGATCGTGCTGGGCTCCAAAACCTATGTCAAAGATCATCTGCACAACTATCTCAAGCACACCGGCCCGTCCCTCAGTCCATTCAATGCCTGGACGCTCCTGAAAGGTCTCGAGACTCTGCCGCTGCGGGTGCGCCAACAATGCGAAAGCGCAGCGGCGATCGCCGACGAACTGGCCGGTAACCCGGCCGTTTCCCGTGTCCTCTATTGTGGCCGTCCTGACCACCCGCAAGCTGAGCTGGCCCAGCGCCAGATGAGCGGCGGCGGCCAAGTCGTGTCATTCGAATTGGAAGGCGGCAAGGACCGTGCGTTCGCATTTCTCAATGCGCTCAGATTGATTAAGATCTCCAACAATCTGGGTGATGCCAAGAGCTTGATCACCCACCCGGCGACGACGACGCATCAGCGCCTTAAACCGGACGAACGCGCCGAGCTCGGCATCAGCGAGGGCCTGGTCCGGCTGTCCGTCGGCCTTGAGGCAAAGGACGATCTGATCGCGGAAATCGAAGGCGCGATCCGGCAATCGGCCTAATCCAAATGGAGGCTCAGTGGCGTTCTGGTCGGCCGGGCGGCGGCGTCGCGGGCCCAATCAATCGGCAATCCAGCCCGCGCTTGCAAGATGTGGTGCATCCGCTGGGGCGAACGAACCAGCGGAAGACAGCATTTAGCGGCACGAGGTCTGAACGCCAGCGTATTGTTCGGATCGTGACGATGGCGTATGCATCGCCACACGGAAAGTCCGGGCCACTCCCGCCAGCAACTGGCAGACCAAGCATGTACGAAGCTACTACACGAAACATCAGGGTAAGCGTTACGCCGCAATATCTGGAATCGGAGTCGCGGCCGGAAAGAAATAACTACTTCTGGGCCTATACGATTGTCATTGAGAATGAGGGCCACGAGACCGTTCAGCTGCGTTCTCGCTACTGGCACATCACTGATGCCAATGGCAAGGTCAGCGAAGTGCGCGGCGCCGGCGTCGTGGGCGAACAGCCGACGATCGAGCCTGGTGGATCATATTCCTATACATCGGGCTGTCCGTTGGACGCCCCGTCCGGGATCATGGTTGGTCAATACCAAATGCTGTCCGATAGCGGTGAGACGTTCGATATCGACATTCCAGCGTTTTCTCTTGATAGCCCTGAGGGGCTTGGCAGTATCAATTAATTGCGCACAACGACGATCGCCTTCGATATAGGGACCTCCGCATGACCGCGAACGCAGCCATCGATATCCTCGACAAACTCGTTTCATTCGACACGACGAGTCGCAATTCGAATCTGCCGATCATCGATTACATCGAGAGCTACCTGTCAGAGCACGGCATCGAGAGCCTGCGCGTCCCGGACGATACCGGTGAAAAGGCCAGCTTGTTTGCAACGATTGGCCCGCAGGGCGTGTCCGGCGTGGGGCTCTCGGGCCATACCGACGTCGTGCCTGTTGATGGCCAGGACTGGGAAACCGACCCATTTCAACTGACCGAGAAAGACGGCAAGCTCTTCGGTCGCGGTGCCTGTGACATGAAGGGTTTTCTGGCCTGCGTGATGGCCGCCGTGCCCGACTTCAAGCGGCGTTCGCTCAAGGTTCCGATGCATGTCGTTTTTTCCTACGATGAGGAGGTCGGTTGCACAGGCGTGCGGCCGATGATCGACGAATTCGGCGATCGATTGATCAAACCTCGCATGGTCATCGTTGGCGAGCCGACCAACATGGGCGTGGTTGATGCCCATAAGGGTCCGGTGCGTTGGGGGGTAACCATCACTGGCCGACCCGCACATTCCAGCATGGCCCCGCTTGGCGTCAACACAATCAGTGCCGCGACTGAACTGCTTGGTGAGTTACTGGTCATGGAGGAGGAACTCAAGACATCGGTCTATGACGAACGCTTCACGCCTCCTTATACAACGCTGCAGGTCACCGAGATCCAGGGCGGCGCGGCAAGTAACATCGTACCGGCAGAAACCTGGTTCGGCTGGGAGATCCGCGCCATGCCAGGCGTTGACCCTGACGCCGTGGAAGCTCGGTTTCGGGCCAAGGCAGACGGTGTTGTCGCCAAGATGAAAGAGGTTGCGCCGGAGGCCGACATTGAGATCGTGCGCTGGAACCATGTTCCCGCATTTGCCGCCGATCCTGGCTCGGAAGTCATGTCACTGGCCCTCAAGCTCGTCGAGCAGAACGAAACGTTGGCCGTCTCCTATGCCACCGAGGCCAGTTTATTTCATGCCGCTGGCGCGTCGTCCGTGGTCTGCGGTCCCGGGGATATCGCACAGGCGCATACGCCGAACGAATGGATCGCTAAAGAAGAACTCGAAAAGTGCATGCAGTTCTTGGGAAGACTCGGCGACTGGGCTGAACAATAGCCCACCTCAGCACGTCGACGTCCGATTCAAATCGCCTCGTCGATGGAATACCGGTAGGACCGATTGCAGAACTCGCAGGTCACGACAACGTCGCCTGCTTCGTCGCGCAAATCCGACAGCTCCTCCGATTTGAATGATTGCAACATGGTCTCGACGCGCTTTTGCGAGCAGCGGCAGAAGTTCTGCAGTTCTCGAGGCTCGGCTGCGCGCACGCCCTCCTCGTGAAAGAGCCGGTACAGCAAATGCTCCGGCGCGAGCAACGGATCGAGCATTTCATGATCCTCGACGGTCTGGGCCAGAAGTGCCACCCGCCGCCAATTGTCATCATCCTCGCCGAGCAGGAAATCCGCTTCATCATCATTGTGTTCAACACCGCCAATTGGCGCGACATGCTGCACCAGAAGCCCGCCGGCGCGCCACATCCAGCCCCTGCGATCGTCTTTGATCTCGCGGCTTTGATACCGTGCCACCGCGAGACGAACGAACGTCGGGAGTTGTTCCGACTGGCGAAAATAGTTGAGTGCGGCGTCGGCCAATCCCCGTCCCTCCAGGGCGACGACACCCTGATACCGTTCCATGCCCTTTCCTGGATCGATGGTAATGGCGAGGTAACCGCTGCCCAACAAGTCACCGTGGTCCGGATCATTCTGCTCGGCGACAGTGGCCAGCTGATCACTGTCGAAACTGGCATGCGCGCGGACGCGGCCAGGCGTCTCAAAGTTGACGACCAGCATGCCGAGCGGACCGTCGGTCTTGGTTTGAACAATCAAGTTGCCGTCGAACTTAAGCGTCGTGCCCAACATCGTCGTCAGAGCAACGGCCTGGCCTAAGACTTCGCTAACTGCCAAAGGGTAGTCGTGCTGTGACAGAATACGATCGACAACCGGACCGAGGCGCACGAGTCGCCCCAGAGCCCGCGACTTAACGGTTGAAAACGGAATAATTGAATCGTCATTGGCTGCGCTGTTCGCCAATCGGCTTTCGCCCATCACACGCCTCCCAGGCACCAGCTCAGGATCGCCTTTTGCGCATGCAGACGGTTTTCAGCCTCGTCAAAGACCACGGACTGTGGGCCGTCGATAACGTCGCCGGCGACTTCATGGCCGCGGTAGGCGGGCAGGCAATGCATGAATATCGCATCGCAATCAGCATGCTTCATGAGATCTGCATCGACGGCGTACGGTCCAAGCACCTGACGGCGATAGCCTTCGTCCGTTTGGCCCATCGAAACCCACGTGTCGGTCACGACGCAATCCACGCCGCGCACGGCCACAGCCGGGTCATCCGTAATGGTGACGTCGGCCCGTGAGGTCTTGAGCCAATCGACAACATCCTTTTCCGGCCGCATCTGTCCAGGGCAGGCGATCCGTAATGCAAAACCGAACGCTTCTGCGGCGTGCATCCACGATGCCGCAACATTATTGCCGTCACCGACCCAAGCCACGGATCGGCCACCGATCGCGTTGTGACTTTCTTCAAACGTCATGATGTCCGCGATCACCTGACACGGGTGGCTTTTATCCGTCAGTCCGTTGATGACCGGAATTGTAGCGTGCTCAGCCAACTCCACTAATGTTGCATGCTGATTGCAGCGCAGCATGATCGCGTCGGCATAGCGTGAAAGAACCTTGGAGGTGTCGGATACGCTCTCGCCGCGACCCAGCTGCAGGTCGGAGTGATTGAGGACAATCGTCTGGCCGCCCAGTTGACGCATCGCCACGTCAAAGGACACGCGCGTTCGGGTGGACGGTTTTTCGAAGATCATGACCAGCACGTCGTCTTCGACATCGGGCGGACGCAGATTGGCAGGCACGCGCTTGCCGGCGCGCTTCATTTCATGCGCGGCGTCGACAATACGCCGAAGATCTTCTGGCGCTGTCGCATTGATATCCAGAAAGTGGCGCGGCGTCATAGCCGGTCCCTCAAGCAAAGGTCTCTCAGTTCAAGCAACGATGGGAACGTGCACAACGGGCGACAGCTAAGCCTTCTGCCGGACACGGTCGAACGCACGAGATATCCGGTCTACGGCGTCGCTCAATTCCTCATTGCTGACATTCAGCGGCGGGATCAATCGCATGACGTTGTCGCCGGCGATGACCGTTAGAAGCTTTTCTTCCATGCATGCGGAAATGATATCGCCGGCGTTCGGTTTGAGACGGATTCCGGTGAGCAGGCCAAGACCGCGCACATCTTCGATCATGTCTTTGTTCCGGTCCTCGAGTTCGGCAAGAGCCTGGCGCAGACGCGATGCTTTACGCTGCACTTCTTCGAGAAATCCTTCCCGCAGGACGTTCTGCAAAACGGCGAGGCCGACGGCCACGGCCAACGGGTTTCCGCCAAATGTTGACCCGTGCGTACCGGGCACCATGCCTTTTGCAGCTTCGGACGTGGCCATAACGGCACCCAAAGGAAATCCGCCGCCAATGCCTTTTGCAATCGCCATGACGTCAGGCGTGATACCGGCCCACTCATGAGCGAACAATTTGCCACTGCGGCCAACGCCCGTCTGCACCTCGTCCATGATGAGCAGCAAACCATGTTTGTCGCACAGATCCCGCAGGCCGCGCAGGCAGTCTTGCGGGATAACCCGGATGCCGCCCTCACCCATTACGGGCTCGATCATGATTGCGGCCGTCTCTTCGCCGATCGCAGCCTCGGTGGCATCGTGATCTGCAAACGAAACCCGATCAAAACCGGGGGCTTCGGGGCCAAAACCCTCCAAGTGCTTGGGATTGCCAGCGGCGGCAATGGTCGCCAGCGTACGACCGTGGAAACAGCCTTCGAACGTGATAATTCGATAGCGTTCCGGATTTCCGTTGGCGAAGTGATAGCGTCGTGCCAGCTTGATCGCCCCTTCGCAGGCTTCCGCGCCGGAGTTGCAGAAGAAAACATTGTCGGCAAATGATGCCTCGCACAGCAACTCCGCCAGACGCTCTTGACCATCTATACGATAGAGATTGGATGTGTGCCAAAGCTTGCCAGCCTGATCGGTGAGCGCCGCGATCAGGTCCGGATGGGCGTGTCCGAGGGTGTTGACCGCGATGCCGCTGCCGAAGTCGAGGTAACGATCGCCGTTCTTGGCTATCAGCCAGGACCCTTCTCCGCGTTCGAACACGACGTTGAGGCGGCCATAGGTTCCCATGACGGCGGCGCTAGGCCCATCCAGTTTTGCGTCGACGCGTTCCGCCATGGCACAGCTCCATAGTCGATAAACAAAAAAGGCCGCCTCGGGCGGGCGGCGTCGAAATAATGCTATTCATGGAATGTTCTGCTGTCAACGCGATGCGTCCTGATCATCATCAACAGGCAGCGGATGAAGGCAAGATTGTGCTGATGGTCGTCAATCTCTCCGCCTTGCACATACCTCAGATGCAGAAAGGCCCACATTCGATCGGCCAATCGCAGGATCTGCGCCACAGCCATATTGCTGCCCCTACAAGAACATACACAGAATCCGAATCGGGCTGTTGCGCGTCAGCAACGAGATGCGGACAAGGTCATTCGATTTCGACACACCATCTTGAGGTCGGAATCGGCCTCGGAGTAATGTCTCCAGCATCTGCTCACCGTGTTGGTGTGAGCCTTGTAGCGGCACTGTTTGTTCTGATTGCCGGCGTATGCGAACGGTGTGCCCACGGCACCCGTATCGGTTCGTGTCATAGTAAAGTTCCGCGTTTTTTCAGTTCAGCGTCAGTCATCGGCCTCTAGATCACGCGCCCGCACGTGTTGCGATGTGCATCGTGTTGTCTCAGAGCGCCGAGTTGTTCCGCGCGCCTGCACAATTGCGGAGCGCGCTCGTGACCCCGTAAGGAGGGACTCATATGTCCTGGACAGACGATCGTGTCGAACTGCTCAAAAAGCTATGGAGCGAAGGCCTCAGTGCAAGCCAGATCGCTGGTCGCCTCGGCGGCGTAACGCGCAATGCCGTCATCGGCAAAGTCCACCGTCTCGGACTTTCTGGTCGAGCAACCACGACACGCATGAAATCTTCGCGACCGCGCACCCGGGTACCAACGGCTAAGCGACCTAGCAAACCCAGATTTTCACAAACCGGCAATATAATCGTCCGCAACCTCTATCAAGGCGAACACGAGACTTACGTCCCGCCAGCTGAAGAGATCAAAATCCCGTTGGAAGAACGCAAGTCGCTTCAGGATCTTCTGGAGAACAGTTGTCGTTGGCCAATCGGTGATCCGCAGCACTCAGACTTTCACTTCTGCAACCGTGACAAGGTTCCTGGGCTGCCTTATTGCGAGCACCACAGCCGACGAGCCTTTCAGCCGCCGCAGGCGCGCAAGCGCAATCGTTCGACAACACCGGAGAAGGCACCAGTTGCGCTACCGACAAATGCCGGTACGGAAAAAGTCGAGGCCTGAGAAGACCAATACATTTGTGAGTATTCAGCCCATCACCGTGCAGGCCTGCAAATCTCGCTGACGAGAGCGGGTCCAGAGGCCAGACAGACACGGTAATGAGGCGCAGCGGGGGAGCTGGAGACGGATGGTCTCCAGCTTTTTTCGTTGTCCTTCGTAGTCGGGTCCATTCGCTTGCGTCAATCACCGTGGTTTTGCGGTGCTGCAACGGCGGGCAACCGAGTTGTATCTAATTTGGTGACCGCTCACCAAACACGTACCCCGTGCCACGCACAGTCCGAATGGGATCGTGCTCCTTGCCACGCACCAAGGCTTTGCGCAGTCGGCCGATGTGGACATCAACCGTACGCTCGTCAACAAATGCGTCGCGCCCCCAGACACCGTCGAGCAACTGCGAACGCGACAGCACCCGACCCGAACTTTCCATCAGGAATTCGAGCAAACGAAACTCTGTCGGCCCAAGCCGCACCTCCCGCGATCCGCGCGCCACGCGGTGGGCAGCGCGGTCGAGTTCAATGCCGGCAATGGACAATACGTCCGCAATGCGATCCGGGGCGGCGCGGCGCAGGATCGCTTTGACTCGCGCCATCAATTCGGGCAGCGAAAACGGCTTCACGACATAATCGTCCGCCCCCGTCGACAGTCCGCGAATGCGATCACTTTCCTCACCGCGGGCCGTGAGCATGAGAATCGGGATGGCTCGCGTCTCCGGCTTGGAGCGCCATCTGCGGCACAACTCGATGCCGGAGACCTGCGGCAGCATCCAGTCCAGGATGATGAGATCGGGATCCTCTTCCGATACAAGGATTTCAGCATCCTCTCCGGTCGCCGCATGGCTCACGCGAAAACCTTCCGCCTCGAGATTGTACTGAAGCATCTCGGCAAGAGGCAGTTCGTCCTCGACCACCAAAACCCGTGCGGTCATGACCTATCTCTCCTCGGGTCGGCTCCAATTCCCTGCCACGCGCTCGCCTCACGCCTTAATGTGCGTCTGGCTCACTTGGGGGAGAAGAGCATCGAACTTGTCGTATCGCCCTTAGGCCGGCTGGCCGTCATCTCTTCGCCGTGTACAACGTAGTGGATGATCTCTGCGATATTGGTCGTGTGGTCGCCAATCCGTTCCAGGTTCTTTGCGCCGAACAAGAGATGTGTGCAGAACCCGATGTTGCGCGGATCCTCCATCATGTAGGTCAGCAGCTCGCGAAAAACGGAATTGTATGTTTCGTCCAGCTGTTCGTCGCGGCTCCAAACGGCCAGCGCCAGGTCTGAATTGCGTTCGCTGTAGGCATCCAGAACATCTTTCAGCTGGCTCAATGCCCGTTCCAACATATGCTGCATGCCGGTCATCAACGGCCGGGGGTAGTTTTCGTCTGCGATCGCTTGGGCACGCTTGGCGATATTTTTGGCAAGGTCTCCGATACGCTCCAGGTCGCCGGCAATTTTCAAGCTTGCCATGATCTGTCGAAGATCGTCCGCCAGCGGCTGGCGACGGGCAATCATGACGATAACCTGCTCCTCGATCTCGCGCTGCAAATTGTCGATCTCGGCGTCCGCTGAAATCACTTTGCCGGCAAGGTCTGGATCACGATGCACGAGGGAATCGAAAGCCTTGCCGAGATTGTATTCTGCAAGACCGCCCATGTGAGCGATCTTACGATCAAGCAATGCCAGCTCTTCGCGGTAGGCAGTTATGGTGTGTTCATTCATGGTCGTGTCACCAATTGCGTTCGGGCTCGAGCCGTTCAACCGCCCAAATTAGCCAAATCGTCCGGTAATGTAATCTTGCGTGCGCTGGTCTCTTGGGTTGGTGAAGATCTGCGTCGTTTCACCTTCTTCCACCAGAACGCCCAAATGAAAGAAGGCGGTGCGCTGCGAGACCCGTGCCGCCTGCTGCATGGAGTGTGTCACAATCACGATCGTATAATTTATTCGCAATTCGTCGATCAATTCTTCGACACGGGCGGTCGCAATCGGATCCAGCGCCGAACACGGTTCGTCCATGAGAATGACGTCCGGTTTGGTGGCGATGGCACGGGCAATGCAGAGTCGTTGCTGCTGGCCACCGGACAAGCCGGTTCCCGGCTCGTGAATGCGGTCCTTCACTTCGCCCAGCAATCCCGCCTTCTCCAGACTGGTCTCGACAAGCTCATCGAGTTCGGCCTTGTTCTTCGTCAGGCCATGGATCCGCGGTCCGTAGGCGACATTTTCATAGATCGATTTCGGGAACGGATTGGGTTTCTGAAAGACCATTCCGACGCGGGCCCGCAACTCAACGACGTCGAGGCCTGGATCATAGATGTCGGCGTCATCGAGTGTAATTCGACCAGAAACTCTGCAGATATCGATCACATCATTCATTCTGTTCAGGCAGCGCAAGAAGGTGGACTTGCCGCACCCGGACGGGCCAATCAGCGCAACAACCTGGTTTGCAGGAATCGCGAGATCAACATCGAACAGAGCCTGTTTGTCACCGTAATAGACCGAGACGCTCCTGCCCATCATCTTGACCGTGCCGCCGATGCGTCCGGTCGTTGTCTCGTTCACTGCGATCATTGCGTTGTCCAACACGTTTGAACCTTTCCGTGGCGAGGCCTGTGCTACCAGCGGCGCTCGAACCGCTTGCGAAGAAGAATGGCGATGGCGTTCATGATGATCAGGAAGACCAGCAGCACGACGATCGCAGCGGCAGTCTTTATTTCGAACAGGCGCTCGGGAAAATTCGCCCATTGGTAGATCTGAACCGGCAATGCGGTTGCGGGCTCCGTAACGCCTGACGGGATCTCGCGGATAAAAGCGAACATCCCGATCATCAGGAGCGGTGCAGTTTCACCCAGGGCCTGTGCCATGCCGATGATCGATCCCGTCAGGATGCCGGGCATCGCCAGCGGCAGGACATGGTGTGAAACGGTTTGAACCTTGGACGCCCCGACACCAAGTGCTGCCCGTCGAATCGACGGCGGCACGGCTTTCATCGCCGCCCGAGATGCTATGATGATCGTGGGC
>JBPCWB010000474.1:0-4603 GCA_051009955.1 Hyphomicrobiaceae bacterium
GACGGCACACACGACAGGACGACAACAAGCACGACAATGGCGCAGGCAAAACCGGACCGCCAATGCTCTTCAAACGGATAGAGGCCGAACAGGATCAGGCGCCAGCGTGCGTCAATGACGGCCCAACAGGCGCCGGCGTCCGGACCGCACTTGTCACCGTCTTCTTCGAACCAGATGGCCTCGACAACACCCCAACCCGCAATCTTGGGCACAAGCCATGCCAACAACGCCAGGCAGGCGATCGTAATCAGCGTGTCATACCAGGTGCCAAACATACGTTTGAACAGCAGCTGCAGGCCGGACGGTTCGCCGGGTGCAGCCAGCACGGGCCGGGCATCAATTTCTGTGCTCGTGGTCAAAGCACCTCCCTGCCGTCCAATGCCGCCAATCTCGCTCTCATCCTTGTCATTTGCCACCGCCCGTTTCGTGCCCTTTCAGAGCAATCGACCGGTTAATGGCGTTCATGATCGAGCCGATGGTGTAATTGATGAGTAGGAAGCCAGCCATCATGATGAACAGCAACTCGATGGTTTGCCCGCTCTGATTGATCGCCGTCGAGGTGACCATGAACAGGTCGCTGAACCCGATCGCGATCCCGATCGTCGTCGCCTTCATCAACCACACGAATTGATTGCCCATCGGCGGCATGATGGCGCGCAACGCCAGGGGAATTCGAATCTGCCAATAGACGCGGAACGGTTTCAGTCCAAGTGCCTCGGCCGCCTCCAGCTGTCCTTTGTCAACCGACAACAAACCGCCGCGCACGATCTCTGCGATATAGGCGCTTCCAAAAAAAACGATGGCCGTTAGCAGAGCGGTGAATTCCGGCATCAGGCGCACGCCGCCTTCAAAGCGCAGTCCACGCAGTACAGGCGTCGTGAAAAGGCCCACTTCGGGATCGTAGTTGGCGATGATGGCAGTCACAGTGAGCGCCGCAGCCGCCAGCAATGAACCGCCAACCAATCGTCGTCGCCCCGTCCGTGTATGACCAATCGCGCTCACCTTGGGCAACAACACGATGACCATCGTCGCGACGATGAAGCATGACACCGCAAACAGAAAAGTGCCGTGCGAGACCTGCACGAATGGAAAGTAGATGCCGCGGTTGGAAACGAAAACGGCATCGGCAAAAACATACGCCTGTCGGGGGCGTGGCAGATGTGTAAACACGCCGTACCAGAAGAAGCCTTGCAGAATAAGCGGAATATTGCGGAATATCTCGACGTAAATGGTGCCGATCAGATTGAGCACCGGATTCGGCATGACTCGCGCGACGCCGATCAGCGTGCCAAATATGGTGGCAAAAAACAGCCCCATGAGACCGACCAAAATCGAATTCTCGAAACCGATCAGCAAGACCTTCCAGTAAGGATCGCGGATCGAATAGTCCATCAACGCGAATGAAATGTCCCAACCGGTCGACCGGTAGAGAAAATCAAAGCCGGTGGCGATACCCTGGTCGATGAGGTTCTGGCGCGCCGTAACCACAAACGAAACCAGCACCATCAATGCGGCCACCAAAACCGCGGCCTGGTACAGATTATTTCGTACGCGTTGATTGCGAATTATAGCTGTCACGGCGTGAACCTTCGGCTCCTCGGTGGCCGCACCCTGTTGCACGCAATCGCTGTGTTTGCCCGCGCGCTACGGAAGCAAGCGCCCGGGACAGGTCGGCGACTGCGTGTCATGCAACCGGCCGGGCCTGTTGACAACAGTCCTGGCCGGCACCATCGCCTAGTCGACGATCAGTGGATACATGACGCCGCCGTTCTTGAGCAGGTTGTTGGGACCGCGGGACAGTTTGTAGGATGAATCCTTACCCAACGTGCGATCGAAGATTTGCTTATAACTGCCAACCGCCTTGATGACGTCGCGCGCCCAGGTTTCGCGCAAGCCGAGACGCTTGCCGAACCCCGGCGTCGCACCGAGCACACGTTCGACTGTTGGGTTCGGTGGCTTGGCGGCGATCTCGTCGACGTTTTCGGAGGTAATTCCATACTGCTCTGCAATCAGTAGTGCGGTCATCATCCAATTGAACAGGTCAACCCAATGATCATCGCCCTGGCGCATGGCCCCCGATTCCGGCTCGACCGCCATCACGTCAGGGAGAATCAGATGATTGTCCGGGTCCTTGGCCTTCGAGCGTACGATGGCGAGGTTGGGCCCCCAGCCGGCAAACGCATCGCAGCGACCGGAGAAGTAGGCGCTACGCATCTCCTCGCTCTTTTCAAAAGCGACGGCCTCATACTTGACGCCGATATTGTTGAGGTAGTCCGCGACGATCCGTTCGGTGCTTGTGCCGGCGCGCGTGCACAGCGTCGCGCCATTGAGGTCTTTGGCGGTCTTGGCACCGGTGTTCTTGTTCGCCATCACCTGTGTCGCGCCAAGAAAGTACGGCCGGCTGAATTGCAGGCCAAGTTCGGTATCGCGTCCCATTGTCCAGCCGGTGACTTTGATGATGATATCGATGTCACCGGACTGCAGGGCGGGAAAACGCTGCGCCCAGCTCACGGGAATGATCTTGAGCTTGTCAGGCGAACCAAAAATGGCCGTCGCCAGTGCCTTGCACAGCTCGATGTCGAAACCCTTCCAATTGCCTTTGTCATCAACTTCGGCAAAGCCCAGGTAAGTGCCATTGTGGCCAGTGCAAAGCAGCTGACCGCGTTCCTTGACCTTTTTCAAGGTGTCGCCAGCAGCGGCCTGAGCCGAGCTTGGCGCGAGCAGCGAAAAAACCACAGCTGCAGCGCTAACCATTCTGGTGATTGTTCGCATATCTTCTCGTTTCCTCCTCAATAGGTATTTGAAACCCGATCGGGCATTTTATGTTTTCAATTCAAATCTGCCTCGATCTCGCCGCCCAATCGTCAGTCGGGACGGAATCCACACATTTGTCAAGGGAGAGCCAGAAGGGCAGCACGAGGGAACCAGACATGCCCGACGGCTCATCGCAGCGCCGGTCAAACTTCGTCGCCGAAGTGGTGCCTGTCCAGGCAGACTGGCTTGCATGGGTTTTGTCGGCGTCGATCCAACTCTCGCCAACAGGGGCAGCGCTACTTTCCAATGCTGGACTTGCGCGACGCCAACCGCCATTGTTCCATTAAGGACGAGACCGGAGGAGCAGTTCGATATGAGCCATATCGTCGTCATCGGTGGTAGCATCATGGGGTCCTCGCTGGCCTACCACATGGCGATGGCCGGCCACGCCGACGCGTTACGGGTCATCGAACCTGACCCGACGTATGCGTTGGCCGCCGCCCCCAGATCCGCCGGCGGCGTGCGCCTCATGCATAGCCTGCCGGAAAACATTGAGATGTCACGGTATGGTCAGGCTGTTTATCGCGACTTCGCGCGCCTGATGGATGTCGACGGGGAGCCGGGCTTTTTCCCGTTTCGCGATTACGGTTATCTGCATCTTGTTACCGGTTCTGAAGCTGTCGCGGCGGCCGAAGAGAATTGGCGGGTGCAAACGAGCCTTGGCGCCGAGAACGAACTCCTCACGCGCCAGCAGTTGGCAGAGAAGTTTCCACATTTGCGCACGGACGATATCGATGTCGGCCTCTACGGCACCAAAGATGGATTCATCGATCCGTATGCAGCCGTGACGGGATTTCGGCGCAAAGCCGAAAGCCTTGGCGTAAATTTTATAAAGGACCGGGTCGTCGACTTAACGACGCAGCAAGGCAAGGTAACCGGAGTCACGCTTGACTCGGGCCAACACTTGAAAGCGGAAGCTGTCGTCAACGTCGCGGGGGCTTGGGCGCCCGAGATTTGTGCCCTGGTCGGCATGAAGATACCCGTTGAACCTGGTTGCCGGGCAACATTCTATTTCGAGATCGAAGACGATCTCGAGCCTGTGCCGCTGACCAAAGACCAAAGCGGCGTGGGATTCCGCACGGAAGGGCGGGGCTTTGCCACGACTGGAACACCGACCGGTGACCCGCCCGGGTTTCGCTGGGAGATCACTCAGTCTGATCACGATGAATTTGAGACCGTGCGTTGGCCGGCGCTGGCCCATCGCGTCCCGGCATTCGAGCGGCTCAAAGTCAAGAATAGCTGGACGGGGCATTACGCGGTCAATCGGTTTGACGGGAACACGATCATCGGGCCGTGGTCGAACCATCTTGAGAATTTCTTTGTCGCCACAGGATTTACCGGGGCTGGACTGCAGAAAGGCCCGGCAATTGGGCGGGCCTTGAGTGAGCTTCTGCTTCTGGGCCGATACGAGACGATTGATCTCGCGCGATTGTCATACCAACGCGTGATCGACAACGCGCCGCTCCACGAGGCCGGATTTGTGGCTTGAATTCCACAAGCAGCAATTCGGCCTCTGACGGCTTGTGGTGTCCCGATGTGTCTCAGGGTTCAATCGGATCCCGATGACGCGATTGCGATTGTGTCGAGAAGCGTGAATGAAACTCGCGTCGCGGTCGACTAGCCCGTATTCGCCTTAACGAGATCGGCGTAGAGTTGTCGCACGCGTCGCGTCACGGGCCCGGCGATCCCATCACCTATCGTCTTACCGTCGATCTCACTGACGGGCGTCTGCGCACCGAATGTCCCCGTAAGAAACGCTTCGTTGGCGCCATATGTTTCGTAGAGCGAG
>JBPCWB010000475.1:0-2635 GCA_051009955.1 Hyphomicrobiaceae bacterium
TTCTCGCAGGCCTGCGCAGAAATCTCACGATGGCACGGGCTATTGGCACAGCCCAAATCGCCATTTCGTCAGATTGAAACCACAGCCGACCTGGACCACGCCAAAGCGGCCGGCGACGTCGGCGTCATTCTCGGCTTGCAGAATTGTCGGCCCATCGCGGACGAACTGGACCGTATCCATTTCTTTCGACGCCTCGGACTGCGCATCATGCAGCTCACCTACAACTATAGAAACGCGCTGGGCGACGGTTGTCTCGAACCGGAGCAGGCGGGCCTGACACTTCTCGGCCGCGACGCCGTCCGGCTAATGAATGAGGTCGGTATTGCCATCGACCTCAGCCACGTCGGTCAGCGCACAATGCGTGACACCATCGAGCACTCGGCCCAGCCTGTGTTGATCACACACGCCAATGCCCGCGGTTTGGCCGATCTTGAGCGCAATAAGACGGACGACATCCTTCGGATGGTGGCCGAACGAGGTGGTGTTATCGGGGCCAGCATTTACGGACCGATGTGCTGGAACCAGGACCCGTCCCGCAAGCCAACCTTGGATGATTTCTACCGGCACCTGGATCATCTGGTGGACGTTGCTGGGATTGAGCACGTCGGATTTGGCACCGATTTGGCCACCGGCGCCAACTATCCGCGTATGGCTTTTGAGCGCGGGCATTGGCGCCGGTGGGAAGGCATCAACCGCTTCAACCGCATCTTTGGAGAAGATATTCCGTCGCGCTACCTGGCAGATTGCAACAAGCATAGCGACCTGCCCAAGATCACCGAGGCCCTGTTGGCGCGGGGATGGCAAGAGGCAGATATCCGTGGCTACCTCGGCGGCAATTTCCGGCGTGCGCTGGACCAGATCTGGTCAGCCGGTGCACAGGCATAGGGATTTCGTGCAGTTCAAGTCACATGGCGCAGCATCAGCTTCTCTCGTCCAGACGGAATGGCCAACGTCCTGAATATTCACATCTAGCGAAACCAACGCCAACGCTTGCGCGGTCTTTCGTCTTTTGCAGCCTGCAATTCGCTCTCGATGTCGTCGATCCAGCTGCGCTCCAATTCCTCTTCGGATTGCAGACGGCCAAGGATCATCGATTCACTCATTGGAACCGTAAAGGCGTAGCGGCCGTGGCGACTGCGATAGACGAGACCGCGTTCTGCCAGAGCGTGCAGCATTGTGCTCGCCTGGGAGTTGGTGAAGAGGCTGATCTTGGCGATATCGTTGGCGGAAAAATCAGTCGTGTCCTCGGTCGGCCGCGTCGCCAGGACCTTGAGAAAGTCGCGCTGGGCCTCGCTCGTCTTATTCCATCTCGCACCGAATAACCCCGCGTCGAGCCGCGCCAGCGCGTCATCGGACGGGAACTGGTCCTCAGGCAGAATGCCGCCTTCCTTGACCAACTGATCGACGAGTTCCTTGCCGAAGAATTGGATTAGATAGGGATAGCCGCCGCTGAGGTCGATGGCTTTGTCGATCAGGGCCTGCGAGGGGAGCAATGGGGGCGACAGGCGATCAAGTGGTTCGTGCAGTGCGGCTTCCGTATCGGCACGATTGAGACGGCCGAGCTTGAGGACGCGAAACATCCGCTCGGTATATGTCCGTGTCGCAGTGAGAGCGTCGTGAACTCCGGGCAATCCGCTCAGAACAAGCATACAGGGCGCCGCTACTTCGTTCTTTTGCAGTGTCGCGACCGTCTCAATGAACATTGACAGCGGATACTCGTTGGTCTCCGCGTGGTCGCTCATGCATTGGGCCTCGTCGTACATCAGAACCAGACCGCTCAGCTTGCTATTGGCGATCACCGACAATGCGACCGCCAGCGCTGCCTGCAACTTGTCACTCGGCAGCCCGGGTTTGCGCTGATAGATGTCGGACAGGCCCTCGAAAATCACCACCTCGGACAACGCGTCCGCTGGAACAACGTCGATTATCTCAGCCAGGGTTTGTGGCCTGATACTGCCATCCTCGATCGATCGAGCGAGCGCCGATGCGACATCAGTGAGGACACGCAAGGCCAGCCGCTCCTCGGTCAACGACGAGGATTCTGATAGATCCGCACCAGCCCAAACCCAGTATTGGTCCAAAGCGATCAGCTTGAGATGCTCGACGAGGACGGTTTTTCCAAAGCCGCGCAAGCCGGTGACCAACACGTTCTCGGTGATGAACTTCTGCCGCAGCGAACGGCGGAAGAACTCAAGCTCACCTTCGCGCCCGCCCAGCACAGGCGGCAGATGGCCGGCTCCAGGTCGGTATGGATTATCGACCATCAACTGTCGGTCCACGATCTCTGAAGTCCCTCTGTTGTCCTGTTCCGTCATGCCCGCATTGCCGCAATTTCGTACTCAAATACAGCATGCATAGCGATGTTTGGCCATAGGCATTTCCGAAGGCGCCGGCGAATAGGGCGCGGCTACCGGCCCCCGTCAACGAAACGACGATACGGACGCGTGCCTGTGCGTCAGATTGGGCGTTACCGACCTGGTGTTGCGCCACTTCGACAAACTCTGACCCGGGCGCCTCAGTTTGAAAGGATCGGGTAGTATGCAGAGAGGCCTGCGAGTATGAACTCGATACCAAGAGCACCGACGATCATGCCCAGCAAGCGGTTCAACACGCTTTGTGTGACCGGCCCGATGAA
>JBPCWB010000476.1:0-2948 GCA_051009955.1 Hyphomicrobiaceae bacterium
CCTGCGGTCGACCTCTTGTCAACCACCAGGTACGAATCGTTGATGACTTAGGATTGGAACTTCCCGAGCGCCACCAAGGAAATCTCCAATTCAAGGGACCATCGGTAACACAAGGCTACTACCGCAATCCGGACAAGACCCGTGAACTCTACAGCGGAGATTGGCTGAACAGTGGTGATCTTGCATACATTTCCGACGGTGACATTTTTCTGACTGGCCGCATCAAAGACATGATCATCCGCGCCGGCCGTAACATCTATCCGCATGAAGTAGAAGAGTTCGTTGGTGGTTTGGAGGGCGTCCGAAAAGGCTGCGTTGCGGCATTCGCGAGCCCCGACCCGCGCACCGGAACCGAACGGCTGGTGGTGTTAGCTGAAACCCGGCTGCAGGACGAGGCAGATCTCGCTGCCTTGGAGCAAAGGATACGGGATGCATCATTCGACATTCTCGATCTCCCACCTGACAGTATCGTGCTCGCGCCACCGCACACTGTGCCTAAAACGTCAAGCGGCAAAATCCGGCGATCAGCGGCCCGATCCCTGTTCGAGTCTGATGCACTGCGCAGCGAGCCACAAAGCTTGTGGTGGCAGATCGTGCGATTGGAGTTGGAAGGTCTCGCCAACCGCTCGAGATCGCTGGCACGCTCGGCATCGTCTGTCTGCTATGCAGTCTACTGGTGGTTGACGTTGGTGCTGATCGCCAGCTTGGTGTGGCCCGCGGTGATGCTGCTTCCAAAGCGATCCTGGCGTCACGCGGTCATCGGGAATGCGACACGCTTCTGGTTCTTGCTTACTGGGATCAAACTTGATGTCGTTGGTCGTCCTCCGAACTCCGCTGAACGTGGTGTAATCGTTGCAAATCACTCGAGCTACATTGATGGCGCCGTCCTCTCCGCCGCCATCCCCGGAGCATTGACTTTCATTGCCAAACAGGAATTTTCGAACAGGTTCATTGAAGGCGGATTCTTGCGTCGACTCGGCACACTCTTTGTGCACAGAGTCGATACATCGGCGGGACTGAAGGGTGCAGAGTCGATCGTTGCAGCTGCGAAGGCTGGCGAACGCATTGTCATATTTCCCGAGGGTACATTGTTGCGGCGACCCGGCCTGTTGAGCTTCAGGCTTGGTGCATTCACTGCGGCCAGTGAAGCCGGCGTTGACGTCGTACCTGTTTCAATACGCGGTACGCGAACGGTTCTACGTGGCGAGCAGTGGTTCCCGCGACACGGTCACATTCGCGTTGACATCGGCGACCCCATTCGTCCTGAGAGTAGCGATTTTCATGATGTCCTGAGGCTGCGCGATGCAGCCCGCGCGTGGATGCTAACGCATTGCGGTGAAGCAGACTTGGCAGGCGAGGATATAAACCTTGGGGTCTGGGGGCAACTTTAGCGGCCGCAAAAAATAGCTCAGCCGTGATTTCATGATACAGCAAAGCCACGGAAGAACCATGCCAGCTTCGTCGTCGACGGCAATGACCATCGCGTGCCGGATATCAAACAGCAACGTCGATACCGCGCAATGCCTATGCGCTGCCTAATGTGACATGAGCAATGGAATCTGTGCCTGACGGATAATCTCGTGCGTCACGCCACCGAAGACCGACTCGCGCAGGCGCGAATGGCCGTACCCTCCCATCACCAGCAGATTGCCATTCACATCCATCGTTCTGCGAAGCAGCGCCTGCGCAATGCTTCCGCCCGAACTGGGGATGGCATCCAACTTGACGTTGCTACAATGCCGCGCGAGCACCTGCGCAATGTCAGCGCCCGGATCTTGACCGAAGCCTTCATAGTCAGGTCGAGGATCGACAACGACGACAGTTACTTTCTCCGCGCTATCAACGAGACTTGCAGCATCGCTGACGGCACGGGCCGCCTCTCGCGACGCATCCCAGGCGACGACGACATGCTTCGTCGCGCAGGTTCCCTCGTTAGCGCTTGGCACCACCATGACAGGCCGACCGGACGACAACAGAGCGCCTTCAAATGCAGCTTCGCGCAATCCGACATTCTGCTCGTTCACGGGTTGGCCGATGATCACCAAATCTGAGTGCCTGCCATGAAGAGCAGCTGTCCCGTGGAGGCCATAGATGTCGAGACTGGCCCAGCGCACGTCGCCAATCTGATCACGTGCATCCATGGCTTTCTTGGCCGCTTCAGCCATGGACTGAGCGGTCTTGCGCGATTCTTCGATCAAGCCGACGTCGATCGCAGCCGCGCCCGCGTCAAGACCTGCAGCGACATAGGGAGCAATCTGCCGGGTCATCGCCAGTACACTCAGGTGAGCACCATGCTGCGCAGCGAGATTACATGCAAAATCCAGACGGTCCGATGAGTCCTCGGCTTCATCCACGAAAACAAGCATCGACTTGAACGACATAACACACTCTCACTAGTCGGAATTGGAATGCATCAGTATTGCCGAATTCCAGCCGTCGCAAATTGCGTTAAGTCAATCGCGTTTGTAGGCCCTGGCTGCCCTTCGCTACCATCGACCTATCGCCGAGCGATAACCGCATGTAAGGGCGCAACGGAAGTGCGTTGCTGCAGGTGATCACGGCGGGCTTTCTTGACCCAGAACGGACCTCAGCCGAGTACAGCGCTGATCAGCTCGCGGCGCGACTCCCACTCGCATCTCGAAGTCTCAATGCTGAACGTGCTTCCGAAAATGTCGGAATCTGTTCGTGACTGCGTAATGCCACGATCACATCTGCTGCAATTGATTTTAATGCGGCAGTATCGAGCTCTTTAGACATCAGCGAAAATTGCTCTATCGCGCAGAGCGTACAAGTGACCAAACCTACCTCAATGCCGGATGCTCCTCAACGCAGACACTTCGAGCGCCAATTCTCGGCGCACTGGCTCTTCCGCAATTGGTCTTCGCGACGGTCACGGGGGCCGACGATGCGGCACTCGCTCAATTCCGCTTCGAGCAGAGCGCATCGTT
>JBPCWB010000477.1:0-2629 GCA_051009955.1 Hyphomicrobiaceae bacterium
CATACATCGCCAAGCGTTCCAGACCATAGGTGATTTCGCCGGAAACGGGCTTGCAGTCGAAACCGCCGACCTGCTGGAAGTAGGTGAACTGCGTGACTTCCATACCGTTGCACCAAACCTCCCAACCAAGCCCCCAGGCGCCCAGAGTCGGGCTCTCCCAGTCGTCCTCGACGAAACGGATGTCGTTTATGGTTGTATCGATGCCGATAGCATCCAGGCTTTGCAGATAAAGTTCGAGAATGTTCGGCGGCGACGGCTTCATCAGAACCTGGAATTGATAGTAGTGTTGAAGCCGGTTCGGGTTTTCACCGTATCGTCCATCCTTCGGTCGACGCGACGGCTGCACATAGGCGGTATTCCACGGTTTGGGGCCGAGCGATCGCAACGTTGTCGCCGGATGAAATGTTCCGGCCCCGACTTCCATGTCGTAGGGTTGCAGCAACGCGCACCCCTGCCCGGCCCAGAATTCCTGCAAAACGAGGATCAAGTCCTGAAAGGATTCGGTGGGGCGAAGTCTGTCAGCCGAACGATCTCCAGCACGCTTGTTTTTTGATTGTGTCATCGTGCACCCTACATCGCGATGTTCCGCGGTGCACTATCACGAGTTCGCAGCGTCTGTCACCGGCCCACCGGGGCAATCGCGTTACGTATCTTGACGCGGCCTGTAAACGCCGGCCGCCTCGTCCCAGTGCAGTTCGCCGAGATCGCGTGGTTCGGCACTCCGCTGAGCCTTGGCCGCCTGGGCCATGCGCTGATTCTGCTTAACGATCCATCTGTAGCCCGCATAGGCAACGGAGCCGGCTACCGCCAAGGCGATCAACTGTGGCATGGGCTCATCTCCAATCTATCGTCAGTCATCCCATCATAGACCGAAACGGGACCAGAGCAATCTGGCTTCGAGGGTTGACAGCAGTTCATCACCAATTGAGAACGCCTCATTCCGCTCTGCACGGCTCAGATCATACGTCGGTGTGCGCCGAAGTCGGCCCAGCAGGCCCGACGGCGCAATCGGGACAACGCGCAGGCGAACCTTGTCACCGAACAGTTCGCGCATCTTCGTTCGGACGTCGCTGACGCCGTCGATCAATCCGTATTCCAGAGCCTTTGGCGCTGCCCAGAACTCGCCGTTGAAGAGTTGGCTGTCTTGTACCGTCAATTTGCCCGCGCGGCGGTCTTTGACGACACCAATGAAGGCATCATGGATATCCTTTTGAATCTGTTTGATGCGCTCGACGTCTTCCGACTTTTCGGGTTGGAAGGCATCCAACGTCGATTTCGAGTGCCCGGCCGTATATACGCGACGGTCAATCCCGATCTTCTCAATCGCCTTATTAAATCCAAAGCCCGCCGCGATCACGCCAATCGAACCGATGATCGACGACGTGTCAGCATAGATTTCGTCACCCGCGACGGCCAGATAGTAGCCGCCCGAGGCCGCCACATCCTCGCAAAACACATAAACTTTCTTTTGCCTGTCTTCCGCAAGTTGGCGCACGCGCTTCATAATCAGATTGGACTGCACGGGCGAGCCGCCTGGCGAATTGACCACGATCGCCACAGCCGGCAGCTTCGACATTGAAAACGCTTTGTCCAGGGCGCCGCTGATCAGACCAATCGAAAGGCCAGGGCGTAACGGTGTCGCCATACCGATCGGCCCGGCAAGGCGCAGGACAGGCACAGTTGGCGGAGATTTGAATGGCCACATAGGAAGTTCCGAACCGGCTGGATTGAGGAAGTCACGATCCCCAACATGTAGTCAATCACGGCGCTCGGCGCCAGACTCCTTAGCAAGGATCTTCGCCATCTAGCGGGAGGCTCGATGGACTCCGCAAGATACGATCGATTTCCGGGCGAAATCCATGGTCAGATCGATGGACGATAAGACCGGCCAAGAGACGCAGTGGCTTACGGCTACCCTTGCATCCGCGCACAATGACCCGATTGGCCGGTTGCCCTTCCCGCGCGTGCAGAGGTTGTATGACCAGGTCTCCAAACCAATTCGAAAAGACATCGATCATCTGTGGCAAGTGATCCGCCCGATGAATCATTGTCGCGCAACCGCCCGGGCGCGTCATTCTGGCGGCAAACCGCAGCCAAGCCTGCAGTCCCTCGGCCGGCATGACGTGAGCGTCCGCCTTTAATGGATCGGGGGATGGACGGCTGGCGTGCGCCTCGTAGAAGGGTGGATTCGACAAGACGATGTCAAAGCTCTCCGGCGCCAAATCCTGCCGGTTAATCGCCTCCAGCACGTCGGTGTGGACAGCTGAAACCCTGCCCACCATGCCATTACGCGCGATATTCTGTTCGGCCAGCGCAACGAGAGGTCTGTGTTTTTCGACGAGAACGACTTTGGCCTCGGTCAGTCTTGCGGCAGCACAGAGCCCGACAACTCCAACGCCGGCGCCGATGTCAAGAATTCGTGACCGTTTGCCGCCGGTAGCTATCGCCGTTGCAGCCAGAAGTACGGCATCAATGCCGGCTCGATACCCGGTTCGGGGTTGTAGAATGGACAGCGCGGAGCCCAGAAACGAATCAACCGTCGTCTCAGGTATCGAGCCGTCTGTGGGTGGCGCCGTCATCGACCTCAACGACCATCACCCTTGATCCATTCGCCGAGCCCTGCGTCGAG
>JBPCWB010000478.1:0-3825 GCA_051009955.1 Hyphomicrobiaceae bacterium
TCCACCGGATCTGCGTGCCACAGCGGCATGATCGAGCTGTCGCCCGTGTTGCGTGCGATGGGCATAGCGCCTCAAGTCGGCATGGGAGCCGTCCGCTTCAGCCTGGGCCGCGGTACAACGCAGCGGGAGATCGACATCGTCAGTGCCAAGATTTGCCATACGATCGGTGTTCCAGAGACCTCGCAGGGCTGATGCTTATCCTTGACGGTTTGTATGGCGGAAATTGGCGATGCCGATTTCAATGCTTGGGTTTCCGAAACTTTGAAGATCATGTGAATGCAACTGACGATCACGCGCAAAAGGCCGGAGATGGCCTGCATGTTGCCAAGCCTTAAGAGTGGAAGTCGGGGCGGGACCAACCTACAATACGTGCCGAGCCGAACGGAAATTCATCAAGCCTTGATTCAACGTGTTGGAGAGCCAGCTCATGTCGACAATGCTGTTTGCAACCGGGCACTGTTTGTGCGGGGCAGTCAGCTACACGATCAATGGTGAGCCTGTCTTGATGGGCCATTGTCATTGCAAGGACTGCCAGCGCGCCTCAGGTGCAGGTCATATGTCGAATGCTTTCTTCCAGCGAGATGATTTTGTCCTCAACGGCCAAACCGGCAGCCACAGCGTCACCGCCGACAGCGGGAACATAAACACCCGCCATTTCTGCCGCTCCTGCGGAAGCCGCGTTTATGGCGAGGTATCGGCCCGACCCGGCGTCGTGGTCGTGCCCGTCGGTGGAATTGATGACAACTCGTGGTTCAATCCGCAGCGCGTGGTCTACACCAAGAGCCGCCAGTCCTGGGATCCAACCACCTCCGACTGTCCAAACTTCGAGATGATGCCACCGCCAGCAAAACCTTAGCCAAGGCGGCGAAAGTCCATTGCCGCATGTAGGGGCTGCGTCTGCCCTCAGCACGCCGCCAATGGCGAATGTCAGCCGTCCCGGAACAAGACGCCTCAGGCCGCTCGCGTTGCGGCCTCTTTGACAATGATCAATCGTCAGGCGTTGGTCTTCGCCAGCCCCTTCAGCATCTCGTCCAGATATTCATCGGCGAGGGCGTGGAGTTCCTCGTCGGTTCGGTCCTGGATCGGATGGGGGACGAAGACGTAGGCAGGGTCGCTGCCCAGTGCCTTCGCCTGCGCTTCCGCTGCCTGCACGAATTCGGTCGTTGCAATCCCGACAGTTGGAACGCCGCGACTTTCAAGATCTGCCATGTCATGCGTACAGCACGACGTGCAAGAGCCTCAATCGCTCAACGCTTCGATGACGACGTCGACCTCGGTGGCAATCTGCTGGCTGAGCGGCGTCGGCGCCGGCCGTGTGTTGGTCGGCTTGGCGTAGCGCTTCACGTCCAGCCCGCGCTCGCTCAGGCGCTGTTCGACGCGGTCCAGGAAGATGTCGCCCTTGGCCTTGGCGATATCGAGCAAGCCGACGCGCAGGCCCTCTAGTCCTTCCGGCCGCGCCAGTCGTGGGCGCGCCGCGAAGGAGCGTTCACCCGTGGGGTCTAAGATGGTCGTCAAAGCGTGATCTCCTTTGTCACTGGCGAGGAACCCTTCTCGCCGCTGGCAGACCAGCCGCCAATGATGCCGCTGAACATGCCGGCGCCGCCGCCGGCGCGAACGATCATCAGGCCACCGTCGCGAAATTTGGGTGCCATTGTACCAGGCGCGAAAGCGCTTGTCCCCTCCGCGATTCCGCCGGCACCAGGCATCACGTCTTCCGCGGGGCGCTGGGTGCGGGCGTAGAGTTCATCGTACAGCCGGGCCTTGCTCCAGCCGGCCTCGCGGAACGTCCGCTCGTGCTCGGGACAAACGACAACCAGGGCATCAGCGCCGAGGAAGAGCTTCGGGTGTTGCAACGCCTTCAGACACTCCGCGAACGACTGGGCGAGGCTTTCCGGCGTGCGCGATTTCTGGTCGACAATTCCTTGCAGGCCATAACCCGCGAACACCGTAACCGCGCTCTTGCCGTCGGCGACGCCACGTTCAGAGGCCAGCGACTCCCAGCAGGAGCCTTCTTCATCCTCAGCAATGCAACAGGAGAGCTTGCCGGGATTGCCGAGGGTGGCGCGATCGACTTCCTGTGGCCGCCCGCCGCCGACGTTCCTAATCACAAGCTGCAAGGCGCGGCCGATGGTGTTGTTGGCGCGGAAGCCTTGGCCAAGGGCGTTGCCCCTGGCATTCATTCCGATGGCGCGCCGGATCGGTCCATTCACGATCACCACTGGCCCGACGTACATGGTTGTTGCGAGCACGCCGTGCATGGCAAAGGGTTCTTCCAGCACCGCCTGGACTGCGGCGACGACCACCGGCAGATATTCCGGCTTGCACCCCGCCATGACTGCATTGATGGCCACTTTCTCGACCGTGCAGTCGGCCAGGTCGCTCGGCATCTTGCCGATTACCTCTTTCGGGTCGCGAATGGTGCCGGTGAGCATGCGCAGCACCCGGGCCTCGGTCGGCGGCACGAGTGGCAGGCCGTCCGACCAGCCGCGTTCGAACAGCGCCTCGATCTCGTCTTCCTGTGCGCCAAGTTCGACGCGACGGCTTTGCAGACCGGTTTCGCCGTGGCGGACCAGCAGGTCTTCAATGACCCCTGGCTCGATATTCTTGGAACCACAGCCCGGGTGGAGATCCGGCAGGCCCTCGCCGAGCGTCGCGAGGCCTGTAAGTTCTCGCCACTCCGCCTTGTTCCAGCCGTACGTGCGGGCAACCTCGCGGCCCCCCTCCCGGCGAAGTAGTGTTGGCACCACCTCGATTTTCAATCCGTGTGAGACATCCAGTGTCGAATCGTACTCGTGCGGTACGGATTCCGGAAAGGTCGGATCATCTTGGGTATAGACGGTTAACGATCCGGATTTGGCGAGAGCCGCCAGCACCGGCTCCGTCAGCGCGCAGGTCTGACAGTCGCGCTTGACGACGGCGACGAGACCGGTGTCCGGTACATTCATGCTTTCAACTTTCTCGACATGTCGTCAATACGAGCCGAACACCACGCAACGGACCGACGCCACAAGCGGAGCGGTGGCTGGACGGCTTCGTCCCGACGATGTTCGAGCCGGGCAATGACGCCGCAGTCGTGGAGGTTCATTTGTGCGACAGTCCTCAAGTAGGTTCCCGATACGTCGATCTTACGTAGGCGACGTCCTTGGTGCAACGGCCGTGGTGGTCTCCGACGACGCTTGCGACACTGCCCGGCACGCTGCTGGATAATTTGCGATGGCTTGATATCGTGTTGGCCGATGTTGCTCGTTGGAGTCGGAATAGAAGCCGTGACGAGTTCGCGAATGCTTCGTCGCCAATCGCCAAAAGTTCCTTAGTTTGCCAGTATTGCAATCAGATGGGCCGACCTGTTGGCTGACGGCGGCAGATTTCGGATCTGTCACGCGTGAAGCAATTCGATGTGTGAGTTTGAACGCACGGCAATGGTCTCAGACAAATGGATTTCAAAGCGTTTACCGAACGGCACTATGCAGCACTGAGTGGTGACGAGGTCCGCCACAATGTGCTTCTCGCAATCCTGAAGCGTGGACAGAATGATCCTGATCTCGCGGTCAGAACATGGAATCTTGGGCAACCGGGATGCTGCGCCGTGCAGCAGCATGGATACGGGATCGTTCTTGGTGACGTGGACCGAGAAGCAGCCGAAATGCTGGCCCGTGAAGTTGACGGTGAAAATATTCGGAGCGTTATGGGGCCGGATGACACCGCACGCTGGTTCGTCGAGGCAGCAAGAGGTCTGGGGATAGACTATCCGAATGTCATGGCTCAGACGATCCATGTGCTGGACCATCAGCCCAAGCCCCCGAACTGTGATGGTAAGGTTCGGCT
>JBPCWB010000479.1:0-4113 GCA_051009955.1 Hyphomicrobiaceae bacterium
GATCTTTGGTCGTAACGACTCCGCCTTGTGTAAAGACAGCGAGACCTGCAACAAAACCATTGATCGGTGCGCGCAACGTGCGATCCTCGCGACGCCGCTGCTCCTTCAGCAGCTGCTGTTCAAGCGACGCGATCTTGCGCAGGGCCTCACTGCGCTTTTCCAGTGCGTCGCCGCGGTGCGTTGCGACCGTCTCGGCACGTTTGCGCTCTCGCGCAGCAATCCGGGCCTTCGTCTGCGCGATGTTCGACTTGGCGGTCGCGATCTCGGCTACCGTGTCGATCCGCCGGAGCTTGGCCTGCTGAAGATCCGGTTTGCGCGCGAGCTGCTTTTGATTGAGGTAGTTGAGGTCCGCCAAACGCTCCTCGATCAGCGGCATGTCGGCGTTCGCTTTGTCGAGCTGCTTGCGATAGTTGATCCGTGCCGCTTTCTGCTCCTCGATCTCCGCGTCAATGGCAAGGACTGCCGCCCGTGCGCGTTCGATGAGACCACGCATCTCTGACAGCGATGCTTCGAGCAGCGCGCCCTCAGCGCTGGCAGGAACCACAATCGCCTGCTCCGGATCCTCGGCAAGCCGCGCAAGCGTTGTGGCGGCATCCAGCCGCGCCTTCAGGAGGTCATAGCGTAGCGTCTCGACATTGGCCTCGGTCTCTGTCGGATCGAGTGTGATCAGCGGATCGCCTTTGCGCACCGCCTGCCCGTCCTTCACGTGGATCGTGCGGATGATGCCGTTCTCCAGAGGCTGAATTTGTTTGACCCGACCGCGCGGCACGATCTGGCCTTGTGCAACGGCGACAGTGTCGATCCGGCCGACGATCGCCCAGGTCAGCGCCGACGCGAAAAACGCGCAGATGGCAAACAGGATGAAGCGCGCGGCCGGTCGTGGCGGTGTCTCGAGGACCTCGAGGGCGGCTGGCAAGAATTCAAACTGATCACGCTTGGCCATGTCAGTGCCAACCGCTATGATGATCGGATGTGTTGAATGTGCGGAGTCGACTGCGTGCGACGCCCTGCTGATTGACGCGGCCCTTGATGTTTCTCCGCGCTGCGTTGATCCGCGCTATAATCCAGATGACTGCCGCGACTGCCAGCGCCAGCACTAAGCGGTGGCTGGCGAGAAGCGCAAAGCTGTCGTAGCCCGCAACCCCAAAACGCGTTTCCGCAAGCAGTCCGAAACCTATCACTGCTGACGCCGCAAGTGCTGTTAGAAGCCACACCCACTCGTTAGCAGTCACGAGGCGTAGGGCAATGAGCGCAACTGCAAAACCGACAGGTATCGCAAAGCTTGATTGCGACACGCCAATCTCGGCAAACTTGTAAAGCACAAATGCACAGTATCCCAACGCGAGCAACGCGAATAGATCGCCCCAGCGGGCTCTAAAGGCTCTAGCCAACATCATTGACTCCTCATCGCAACGGCAACCGGAGATCGACTTGAAAAAGCGGCGGCGGTCGTTTTTTCTTTGTCTTGAAAAGTGGGCTGCTGTCCGCCCACAACGTCAGGCACCGATCGAAACGGATGTTATTCGTCCGGTCTTTGGTGTACTTCCGTTGCGCTTGCGCTTTTTTGATTACGGCCGGATCATTCAGCAACGCCGCTAGCTTGTTTGGATCGGGGGGGTTCTTTCGTGGTTTGGTCTTGGCGCGCTTCTTTGGAAGGCCGTAAGTTCGCACGCGCTGGATAAATCCCTTCAACTGACCGTGCAGATTGCTGCCCGCGAAAACCTTCTGCAGTAGCTTGGCCATCGTTGCGCGGTCGCGTCGATTATTGATCAGCCCGCCTGTGCGAAAGACCATGCCGAGCCGGCCATTCTGTCGGCCGACCCAAAAGTCGGCGTGCATGTTGTTCGCAGAAACGAAGCACGCCAGTGGTTTAGGGCTCTTGATGGCCAGCCACCCCTTGGGTCGGTGTGTTTTGCGGTCCCGGCTTTGCCCGCATGTCACCTTTTGAAAGCCGTGCGCTTGAAGCTGGTCTGCAAACGTCGCCATGGCCCGCGTCGGTGACTCCGACCAAATGCACTTCGGCTTCGCATTCGCCGCGGTGACGCTCGCAACCATCACCAAACAAAATATTCGTATCAGCATTGCTTCGCTCCTAATTCTGCGATGCCAGGCGCGCATAGAGCCCGCCCAGCGCTATCAAGTCCTCATGTGCGCCTTGCTCGACGATTTGACCCTTGTCCATGACCAGGATTCGATCGCAGCTGCGAACCGTCGAAAGCCGGTGCGCCACGAGAAACACGGTTCGACCCTGGCAGATCTGGCGCATGTTCTCTTGAATGATGGCCTCGGCTTCGTAGTCGAGCGCCGACGTCGCCTCGTCGAAGATCAGAATCCGCGGATTGGTCGCGAGCGCGCGTGCGATCGCGACGCGCTGGCGCTGTCCGCCGGAAAGATTGCTGCCGCGCTCTTCGAGGATCGTGTCATAGCCGTGCGCGAGTTCGAGGATGAATTCGTGCGCAGCGGCCAGGCGTGCAGAATAGATCACGGCCTCCATCGGCATTGCCAGATCACTGAGCGCGATGTTGTCACGCACTGAGCGGTTGAACAGGACGTTCTCCTGCAACACGACGCCGATTTGGCGACGCAGCCAGGCTGGGTCCAACAAGCTCACTTCCATCCCATCGATGAGGACGCGGCCGCTTTCCGGAACGTGCAAGCGCTGGAGCAATTTGGTCAATGTCGACTTACCCGATCCGGACCGACCGACGATGCCAACGAACTGGCCGGCCGGCACAACGAGATCAAGGTCCTTGAGCACTTCCGGCAGGCCGGGTTGATAACGAAACGTCAGGCGCTCGAAACGAACGTCACCGGCGATCGGTGGCAGGTTCATCGCGGCGGCCGTCACGCTGGCTTCGGGGCGTGTGTTGAGGATGTCGCCAAGTCGGTCGATCGAGATTCGGAACTGCTGGAAGTCCTGCCATAGCTGTGCAAGCCGCAGGATCGGCTGAGAGACCTGCGCTGCGAGCATGTTGAACGCGATCAGCTCGCCGATCGTCAGCTCGCCCTTGATGGCCAGGTGCGCTCCGAACCACAGGATCAAAGCCATGACGATCTTGTTGATCAGCGTCACCGACTGCGAGCCCCACGTGCTGGTCACGATGGCCTTGAAGCTTGCGTGCACGTAACCGGCGAGGTTCTCCTCCCATCGCCGGCGCATCTGCGGTTCGACCGCCATCGCCTTCAGTGTCTCCGCACCGGAGATCGATTCAACGAGGAAGGCCTGGTTGGCAGCGCCGCGCTGGAAACGCTCTTCGATGCGCGCGCGTAGTCGTGGCGTGATGACGATGGCGATCGCGACATAGAACGGGATCGAGCCGAGCACGATGTATGTCAGAGTCGGCGAATAGAAGTACATGACGACGAAGAACACGACCGTGAAAAAGAGATCGATGACCAGCGTCAGCGCGGACGACGTCAGAAACTGGCGCACGTTCTCGAGCTCGCGGACTCGCGCTACCGTCTGCCCTGTCGGCCGGCTCTCGAAATAACCGATGGGCAGCGCAAGCAGATGACCAAACAGCTTGGCCCCGAGTAGCGCATCGACCCGGCTTGTCGTGTGTGAGAACACGTAGGTTCTGAGCCCATTCAGAATGACGTCAAACAGCCCCAGCGCGATCAGCCCGAAAACTAGGACATCGAGCGTGGTGAGGCCGCGGTGGACCAGCACCTTGTCGATCACGACCTGCGTGAAGAGCGGCGTGATGAGTGCGAAAACCTGGATGAAGAACGAGGCGACGATGACCTCGCTGAACAGTCCTTTGTAGCGTGCAACGACCGGCAGAAACCATCCGAGGCCGAACCTTACGACGCTGCTGTCGAGCAGTGCGCGCCGTGTCACCAGGATGACCTGGTCACTCCACACCTTGGCGAGATCAACGTTCGACCACTCTGCCGGCGGCTTGCCGGCTTCTTTGATCAGCGCCTTGTCTTCCGACAGCTTCGCGAGGATGAAGAACGATCCGTCCTTGTGGCGGACGATCGCTGGCAAAGGCACACGGCGAAACTTGCGAAATTTGAATCGCGACAGTCGTGACTTCAGTCCACGCGCTCGTGCGGCGCGCACGATATCGATCGCGGACATAGTGCCATCTGGTGCGAACTCGTGTGCAA
>JBPCWB010000480.1:0-3599 GCA_051009955.1 Hyphomicrobiaceae bacterium
TGCACACTTCCATGAATTGCTCGGCACCCTGCCGGCCGCCGATGAAGCGGCCCGTAGTGTGGCCAGGGACCGACAGGGCAACCTCACCAAACCGCCCGGCTCATTGGGTCGCCTTGAGGAACTGGCGATTTTTCTTGCCGGCTGGGGCCGCCAGCCCAGACCACTGGTGGACACCGCGAAGACAGTAGTATTTGCCGGAAATCACGGCGTCACAGCGCAGGGGGTCAGCCCCTACCCACCGGACGTCACGATGCAGATGGTCGCCAATTTTCACAATGGTGGCGCCGCCATAAACGCCATAACGAACGTGGCAGGAGCACAGCTGCAGGTTATTGCGCTTGATCTCGATGAGCCGACGCAAGACATCACCGTTGCCGACGCGATGTCAGAGGATGACCTTCTGGCCGCCCTGAATGCCGGAGCGGAGGCGGTCACGCCCGATCTCGACCTGATTGCCGTCGGCGAAATGGGCATTGGCAATACGACAATTGCGGCGGCTCTGGCCGCTAGGTGTTTTGGCGGAACGGGAGCCGATTGGGCGGGACCGGGCACCGGCTTGGATGACGCCGGCGTGAAGACCAAAGCACAAGTCATCGACAAGGCGCTGGCTCGATATAACAAAACAGCGACGTCGCTGACCTGCCTGAAATCCATCGGCGGCCGCGAGATAGCCGCCATTGCAGGAGCCGTCGTCGCGGCCCGGCATCAGCGTGTCCCGGTCGTACTCGATGGGTATGTGGCGACGGCTGCCGTCGCCCCCCTCTATATTGAAAGACCGGAAATTGTTGACCACTGCATCGCCGGTCACGTCTCGGCCGAACCTGCGCATCGACGGCTCTTGTCCGAGATGCAGCTGGACCCACTGCTCGACCTTGGCATGCGCCTGGGAGAGGGAACGGGCGCGAGCCTGGCTATTACCTTGCTGAAGGCCGCAGCGGCCACACACAACAACATGGCGACATTTGCGGAGGCCGCGGTCTCGAACCGCGATAGCTAAACTGATGACCGGAGCCTGAACAATGTTGAGGCGTATCCGCGAGGACATTGTCATGGCTTTCGGTCTATTGACGCGCGTGCCCATGCCGCGCATGTCAACAGACGCCAACCGCCAACCGGCCGACGCCTTCTGGGCCATGCCACTGACCGGCCTCGTCATCGGTGGTGGAGCTGGCCTTGTTTTGTGGGGCTGCCTTGCCATCGGCTTGGGCGCGGGCCTCGCCGCCATTGCTGCTCTGGCAACGATGGCGATACTCACCGGCGGTCTCCACGACGACGGCCTGGCAGACTTCTGGGACGGCATCGGCGGCGGTGGCGATCGGGAGCGACGCCTGGAGATCATGCGTGACTCTCAGATTGGTACGTATGGCGTTGTCGCATTGATCATCCTCTATGCAGCGTTGGTGAGTGTCTTGACAGACCACGCCAGATCCAGCGTGCCGCCCCTAACAACAGCAGATACCGGCGCGTCCAACGTTCTCAACCTCGGCGCAATCGTCGGATTGAGCGCGATGCTTGCGCGGTCAATGCTGTTCGTCCCATTGACGCTTCTGTCTAGCGTTCACGACAACGGACTCGCGCATTATTTCGGACGTCCCAGAGCCGGCAATCTCGCTCTGGGATTGGTCTGGCCCATCGCGCTTGCGGCCGTCATCTTGCAGTTCAATGCGATCGCCCCGGTGGCTGGGTCTGCGTGCGGAGCCCTGCTCGTCACCGCGATCGCTGCCCGCTATCTTGGTGGCTACACCGGCGATGTTCTGGGCGCCAGCATCATGACCAGCTTTGCCGGCGGCCTGATTGCCATGGGGTTCATTGCGAAATGATGACCGGCCGATCGCATCTTGTTCTAGGCGGCGCCCGATCCGGCAAAACGAGGCATGCGATGACTTGCGCGGAGATCCAGCCTGAACGCATCTATTTGGCTACCGCCGAAGCCTGGGATGACGAAATGCGCGCGCGCATTCAGCAGCACCAGAAGGAGCGCGACGCGACCTGGTCGACGGTTGAGGAGCCACTGGAGATTTGCCAGGTACTGAAGCAGATTGATCGTCAGAAGTGTGCCATTGTCGTCGATTGCTTGACCCTTTGGCTGAACAATCTCATGGCCGCCGACCGCGACGTCGATGGCGCAACAGACGACGTCGTCGCGGCTGTCGGCCGCTCCACAAGCGACATCATTTTTGTCTCCAACGAAATCGGCTTCGGAATTGTTCCTGACAATGCGCTGGCGCGGCGTTTTCGCGATGCCCAAGGCCGTCTCAACCAACGCATCGCGAGGTCTGTCGATCGGGTCGATCTGGTCGTCGCGGGCCTGCCGCTGAACGTTAAGCCCGGGCGATAAGCATGGACCGAAGCACGGCCATCGTACTTGTCAGACATCCCGCGGTTCAGCATGAAATCAAGGGCTTTTGCTATGGCACGTCCGACGTCTCTCTATCGCAGGAGGGCTACGACAGCATTCCAGAGATTGTGCACAAGTTGTCGATCCATCGCCCGGACAGAGTTGTCCATTCCGGTCTTAGTCGCGCCAGCCTGCTTGCCGAGGCCATTGCGGATTCCTGCAACAGCCCGATCTCCACGGACCAACGGCTCTCTGAATTGAACTTTGGTGAGTGGGAACGGCGACCATGGAAGGACATCTTCGCCGAGGTCGGGCACGCCATGTCCAAAATGATCCACCAACCGAATTCATTTGCACCACCAGGTGGCGAGACAGTTCTGGCGATGCGCAATCGTGTGTTGGCTGGACTAAGAGATCTTCCACGATCAGGAACAAGTCTGGTCGTTTGCCATGGCGGACCCATCAGTGCTCTACGTGGCACGCTGGCAGGCGTCGAGCCATACCAATGGACCCGTCTGGTGCCCGGCTATGGAGAGGCGGTGGTGCTGAGCGATGCGCAACGTTCGATGCTATCCAACGTCGCTCAGGCCACCTGATAGCGGAACGTCGAGCCAGAGAATTTGTTCACTTCTGACAGCAGGATGTCGCGGAGTAACTCGCGGCGGGCTTCAAGACGGTCGATCGGCGCACCGAGCCCGATGGCCAGGAAACGGCCTTCAACCGCGAGCGGCAACAGCGTTGCGATTACGCCGGCACCCGGTGATGCGAGATTGGCAGTATAGCAATAGCCCTGTGCGCGGGCCTTGCGAACCGCATCGAGCACCTCGCTCTCGTTAGCCAACGTTTGCTCCGCATCCGCTTCGGCGTTGAAGCGACGAACAATCCGGCCAACTTCATCATCGGTTTTCTGACCAAGCAACATGATGCCAAGGCCAGCCAGATGCAGTGGGCGCATCAGGCCAGGCCGCAATGCGAAGCGAACCTGGTGCTCGGAGACAATGACCGAAAGATACTGGACGTTTAGTCCGTTCTGCGCGCCGACGAGCACCGTCTCGCCGGTTTCCGCGGCGAGCCGCTGCAGAAGCGTTTGAATTTGCGCCAAACCATCGCTCGAACCGAGCACCCAGTTGCCCAAAAAGGCCAGGCGAACCGATGGCTGGAAGGTGCGAAGGCTGGGATCGAACTCAACGAGGCCATTCGAAACAAGTGTCTTCATCAAGGTCGACGTACTCGACTGCGGAATCTCAAGCCGCTTGACGAG
>JBPCWB010000481.1:0-7263 GCA_051009955.1 Hyphomicrobiaceae bacterium
CGCTTCGATTCAACTGTGGCCATTCAGGTGACGGCACTGCTGTCGTCTATCGCGCTCTATCTGGCGTTACCGAAAGTCGAATCGGATCAGGCGACACTGTCCGACAAAATGTTCATCATGACGTATGCGGCGGTTGCGCTGATGATCGGGTTGACGATCCTCAAGGACAGCAAGTGGCTGAAGGCCGTACCGCCGATCCGAGTGCTCGTCTCGACAATCCAGCGCGTTGCTTTTCCTGTCGCGACGGTCCTCATCGTCGGTCAGTTGATTGCGATTGCCGACCGCGACAGCCAGTCGGCGATTGACGTGTTCCGCAATCTTTGGACAAGCACGATGAGTTAGAGCCTGATCCCTTGCAAATGGATTCAATTCAAGTGATCAGGCTCTAAGGAGCGCTACCAATCATGATGCGCGGAGTGTCTTCGGCTCGAATTTGCCGAGATCGAATTCCCTGTCCCAATAGGGCGTCGACCCGTAGAGATTGGTCAGGAATTCGAGAAAGACATTGACCTTGGATGGCATGAACTCGCGGCTGGGATAGACGGCATAAATCGCGACATTCGATGAGCCGCGATACTGGGGAAGGACAATCTGGAGTTCACCGCTCTCGAGTTCTGCCGCGATGTCCCAGGTTGCACGCAGCCCGATGCCCAGACCGGACAAAATGGCCTGTCGCGTGAACTCGGAGGAGTTGGAGCGAATGTTGCCGCTCGGGCGCAGCTGCTGTTGTCCGTCGGGGCCCTCCAGGCGCCAGATGTCTTGGGCACCGGCACTGAGGCAATTGTGCGCTTCGAGATCGGCCACGCTCCTGGGTGCGCCGGCCTCCTTGAGATACTTGGGCGCAGCGCAGATAACGCGGGTCTCGGCCGCCAGCTTCTTGGCGACCAGCGATGAATCTTCCAATTCCCCAATCCGGATCGCTAGATCAAAGCCGTCCCGTATAATGTCGAACATGTTGTCGGAGATCTGAAAATCGAGCTCGATGTCGGGATATTTTTCGATGAATGCGGCGACGTGGGGGGCTATGTGCAGACGACTGAAGCTGGTTGGCGCCGTAATCTTCAGTTGACCTCGCGGCGTCGTGTTGCGTTTGCTGACGTAATCCTCAGCCTCCTCAACCAGGCTCAAGATGTCGATAACGCGCTTGAAGTATCCTTCTCCGGTCTCCGTCAGTGTGAGATGACGGGTGGTTCGCTGAAACAGGCGTGCGCCCAGGCGTTCCTCCAACAGACTGACCCGTTTGGACACAACAGCGGGCGACAAGCCCATCTCGCGCCCCGCGGCTGACATGTTGCCCGTGCGCGCGACGCGTGCGAAGATATCGAGGTCACTGATGGTGGTCACTTAGGTCCTCCGGCGGCAATGCGCTGGTTTTTGCGCAGGTCTTTCTTCTATTTGTGAAATATCGTTTGAGTTGACGAATGTGTGTCGGGAATTCGACGAAAGGGCACAACTCAATTCGCGCAGCGTTGGAAATGTCGATCCTGGAAGCTAATTGATTTATATTTTCAGTAAGTTGACTGAGATCATATCGGCTAGTCAAAAACAGGAAAACCGAGCGTGCTGATAGAACTACCTAATCCGGATGCGGCGACTTTGGCGCGAAAGCCCGCGATCATCAAAGAGCTGATCGCGCTGATGGGCCGATCGGCCGTCATTTCGGATGACGACGGTCGTCGGGCGTACGAGACCGATGCGCTGACGGCCTATACGCGTCAGCCGCTGGCGGTCGTTTTGCCGGAAACGACCAGCGAAGTCTCCAAGCTGCTGCGCTACTGTCATCAAAATGAGCTCAAGGTTTTTCCGCGCGGCGCCGGGACGTCGCTGTGCGGTGGCGCGTTGCCATTGGAAGACGGCATTGTGATCTGCCTCTCTAAAATGAATCAAGTATTGGAAGTTGATTTTACCAACCGCCTCATGCGGGTGCAGGCAGGTATCACCAACTTGGCGATCTCGAAAGAAGTCGAGCCGAACGGTTTCTTCTACGCACCCGATCCTTCAAGTCAATTGGCCTGTACAGTTGGCGGCAATATCGCCATGAATTCAGGCGGCGCTCATTGCCTGAAATACGGCGTCACGCTCAACAACGTGCTCGGAGCCAAAGTCGTTCTGATGGACGGCGAAGTTGTCGAGTTCGGCGGTGGTTATCTTGATTCGCCGGGCCTCGATTTGCTTGGGCTGTTTATCGGCTCGGAGGGGCAATTCGGGATCGCCACTGAGGCTACGGTACGCATTCTGCGCGCCGCCGAGGCGGCCCGGCCGATGATGGTCGGTTTCCATTCCAGCCGTGACGCGGGCGCATGCGTCTCCGCGATCATCGGCGCTGGGATCATCCCGGTCGCCATCGAGTACATGGACAAACCGGCAATCCATGTCTGCGAGGATTTTGCCAAGGCTGGATACCCTCGCGATGTCGAGGCCTTGCTGATCATCGAAGTGGAGGGATCGGAAGACGAGATCGATAACCTTCTTGAGCGGATCAAGGCGATCGCACAGGGCTTCAATCCATCGACCATCGTCATCAGCGAAGGCCCGGAACAGAGCGCCCGCATCTGGCGTGGCCGCAAGTCTGCTTTCGGTGCCATCGGTCGGATCTCCGAGTACTATTGTATGGACGGCACGATCCCGCTGGGCCAGTTGCCGCTGGTCCTGTCGCGGATCTCCGAGATTTGCAGTGGCAATGGCCTGCAGGTCGCCAACATCTTCCACGCCGGCGACGGCAATCTGCATCCATTGATCCTTTATGATGCGAACAATTTTGAGGAGTCGGTGCGAGCTGAAAAGGCCGGCGCGGAAATCCTCAAGCTCTGCGTCGAAGTTGGCGGCTGCCTGACCGGAGAGCATGGCGTCGGGATCGAAAAACGTGATCTCATGCCGGTACAGTTTTCCGAGTTCGACATTGCGCTGCAGATGCAAGTCAAGTCGGTCTTCGATCCGGATTGGCTGCTTAATCCGGCAAAGGTCTTTCCGCTTGAGGCAACAGGGATGATCGGCGACGCTGCCTGATGCATTGTCGCCGCCGCGATTCGGCCTGCGCGACACAACTGCAGCCGGTCGTTTCCAAAAAGTGGAGAAGTCCGTGAATTCGATGATCCGTCCGGCGGCAGACTGGGAGCTGGCCCGGTTTCTGCGCGACGCTTCGCTCTCAGAGACCCCTGTCGAAATCCTCGGTGGTGGCTCGAAACGCAATGGCGGCCGACCGAGCCAGACCGCGGCAATCGTGCTGACGCATGTCCTGCGTGGTATCCGGCTCTATGAGCCCAGCGAGATGGTTATGTCGGCGCAATCAGGAACGCTGTTGGTCGACATCGAACACGAGCTCGACCAGCAGGGTCAGATGTTGGCGTTCGAGCCCTTGGATCTTGGGCCGGTGCTGGGTGCCGAAGCGGGCCTCGCGACCATTGGCGGCTTGGTCTCGACCGACATCTCCGGCAGCCGACGAATTGCCGTCGGGGCGGCTCGTGATCATGTTCTCGGCGTCCGTGCCGTGACCGGCGGCGGGCAGGTCTTCCAGTCCGGCGGCCGCGTTCTGAAGAACGTAACGGGATACGATCTGGTTCGTATTCTGACCGGCAGCTGGGGTACGCTCGGGGCATTGACCGAAGTGACGTTCAAGGTTCTGCCCCGGCCGGAGGAAACGGCAACGCTGGTGATCGTGGGCCTGGCCAGCGATATTGCCGTCGAGGCTCTGTGCGCGGCGATGGAGACGCCCTATGACGTCACCGGAGCGCTGCATTTGGAGGCCAATTTGGTGGCAAACCTGCGGGACGAGCAATTCCGATCCGCTGGCAACGCGCTCACTGCTATCCGTTTGGAAGGATTCGCAAGTTTTCTGGCCCGGCGCATCGAACGCCTCCAGGAAGCGCTTAAGCCCTACGGCGAGGTCCATGTCGCGGATTCCGACGTCTCGAAAGGGTTCTGGGCCGAGTTGCGCGAACTGTCGGTGTTGGCTCATTCGAGCAAACCGCTTTGGCGCATTTCGACACGACCCAACAAAGGGGCCGAGGTTGTCGCAGGCATTCAGCGATACATGCAGGCGGATGCATTTTTCGATTGGTCGGGTGGATTGATTTGGCTGACCGTTCCCGAGTCGGCGGATGCCGGATCTACCGACATTCGGCGGGTGCTGGCGACACATGGTGGGCATGCCACGCTCATCCGGGCCGATGCCTCTGTACGCGCAGCCATTGAAGTGTTTCAGCCGATGGATCACGGCAGTGAGCGGATCACGACCGGCTTGAAGCAGGTGTTTGATCCTGCGGGTATCCTCAACCCGGGACGCATGTACGCCCACATCTGACGGCTCGCACGTAACGCATTCAGCAGGCAAACTCGATGCAGACGAATTTCTCACCGGAACAACTCAAGGATCAACGCATCGCCGAGGTCGATCGCATTCTGCGGCGTTGCGTGCACTGCGGTTTGTGTACGGCGACGTGCTCGACCTATGTACTGTTTGGTGATGAGCGCGACAGCCCGCGCGGACGCATCTATCTCATGAAGGACATGTTCGAGCGTGGCAGGGGGACGACGCCGGAAGTGCAGCATCACGTCGATCGTTGCCTGTCCTGCCTGTCCTGCATGACGACCTGTCCGGGCGGGGTTGATTACATGCATCTGGTCGATCATGCGCGGGCCTATATCCACGAGACGGGCTCGCGGCCGTGGCAGGAGCGCGTCGTAAGAATGATCCTAGCCGCCGTCGTACCACATCCGAAGCGCTTCGGATTGGCACTCAAGGCGGCGCCTCTGGGCAGACCCTTCCTTGGGCTGATGCGCTCGCTTGGCTTCAAGCAACTTGCGGCGATGGTCGATTTGGCACCGGCGGAGTTTCAGCGCAGCGGTAAATTCGAGGGACCCGGGACGGCTGAAACGAAGTTGAAACGGCAGGCGCGCGTGTTGATGCTGGCCGGTTGCGCGCAGCAGGTGTTGCGACCCGAAATCAACGACGCGACGATCCGGCTATTGGCGCGCCGTGGCGTCGACGTCGAAGTCTCGGCGGGGGCCGGGTGCTGTGGCGCCTTGGTCCATCATATGGGCCTGGAAAGCCGCGCCATTGAATTTGCCAAGCGCAATGTCGACGCCTGGTGGAAGTCGATGCAGCGCGAACCGGTCGACGCGATTATCATCAACGCCTCCGGATGCGGGACGACCGTCAAGGACTATGCGCACATGCTGCGCCATCTTCCCGAGTATGCGGAGAAAGTCGATGCCATCGTCGCAAAGACCAAGGACGTGGCGGAGTTTTTGACCGAGCATGACCTTGGGCCACCAATGCGCTGGTCGTCATTGAAGATCGCCTATCATTCCGCCTGTTCGATGCAGCATGGCCAGCGCATCATTGATGAACCAAAGGTTCTCCTCAAGAACGCCGGGTTCACCGTTGTTGACGTGCCTGAGGGACATATCTGCTGCGGATCGGCAGGCACGTATAATATCATGCAGCCGGAAATCGCGTCGGAATTGCGCGAGCGCAAGGCGGAGAATATCCGCAGTGTTCGCCCGGATGTCGTCGCCGCCGGGAACATTGGCTGCATCACGCATCTGGCGGGTGGCATGGAATTCCCGATCGTGCACACTGCCGAGTTGCTGGATTGGGCCTACGGCGGCCCCGTTCCGCGGGGTCTCGAGTCGTACAAGTCGTTCATGAATGACGTCCCAATTCCACCAGGCAGGACAGCCGAAGACTACCTAGACGTTTAGATACAATGCTTCAGTAGATTGCCCCTGACGGGCGAGAGAAGGCTATGTCGATTCCAGACTTTTGCCTGGTCCTGGTGTTTGGCGAGCGACCACTGGTGCGGCTTGATCGCGTCCTTGCTGATCTCGATCCCACTCAGATCATCGATGATGACATGGTCGCAGCTGTGAGCCGTGCGCGCGCTGATACCGACAACTTGGACTCCGCACTGCAACGGCTTGTCGATGAAGTCGAGCTTCGCTTGCGGCAGCGTCTGCTGACCGTCGTGTATGCCGGCGATCTGACGAAGGCCGAGAGGGGCGCGTTAATTCAGACGGCGAAGCGGTGCTTCGCGAAGACCATTGCGATTGTCGTCGAGGTGGACAGCACCGGTGCGCACGGATCGGGCGGGCGCACTGTTGGCCGTCTGACAGGCGAAGGGCTGTCTGACGTGATCAGAATTTCGGATGAAACCGGGCTCATGCGGGTGCTTGGCGAAAGACAGGCGCTGTCCTGTGACCGACGATCTGAATGTGGGCCATTCGATATCATCGGAGATGTTCACGGCTGCCGGGATGAGCTGATCGAGCTCTTGGGTCAACTCGGCTATGGCGTGACCTTCCGAGGACAAGGATCGCGACGCAAGGTGTCCGTCAGCCCGAGTGCCGGCCGACGCCTTGTGTTTGTCGGAGACTTGGTCGACCGCGGCCCGGCATCTCCGGACGTGTTAAGGTTGGTTATGGAAATGGTTGAACGCAACCAGGCGTTTTGTGTTCTGGGCAACCATGACTCCCGGTATATGCGCTACCTACAGGGTCGTGACATCAGGCTTACGCATGGCCTGGAGGCGACGGTGTCGCAGTTTCGCGCCGAGACGCAGCAACTCCGCGACGAGGTTAGAGTCTTCTTTGAGATCATGCCCTACCAGCTCTGGTTGCACGAGGGCGACCTCGTTGTCGCACATGCCGGCGTGCGTGAGGACATGATCGGACGTGACGGCGGGGCCGTCCGCGAGTTCTGCCTGTTCGGCGACCGCAGTGGCGGCAAGGATGAGATGGGGTTGCCCGTTCGTTATCATTGGGCCCTGGAGTATGGTGGCGATCCAGCCATTCTCTACGGTCATACACCCGTTCCGGAAGCCGAATGGGTCAACAACACGTTGTGCCTGGATACGGGGTGTGTCTTCGGAGGGCAGTTGACGGCGTTGCGCTGGCCGGAGCGCGAAATTGTATCGGTTCCAGCCCGGAAAGCTTATGTACAACGTTTTCGGCCTTTCGGGCACCCGCCGCCACGGCCGACAGCGTCTGATGACTGTTGACGTCCTGCTGCCGTGGTATTGGCCGACTCGCAATATTTACTTTGTGGCCCGCGAGCCACCGATCGATCCTTGCGGCGGGTTTGCGTGGCCGAAGCATTCATCTATAAGGCGCCATCAAGCTAATGCGCGCCAGCGGCAAGGCCCGGCGGTGGATTGTGGGCGAAGTGTTTATGGCAAAGAAGACCAAAGATAAGCGGCCCAAGGCGCGATTGCCGCGCGGTTTTCGTGATGTCGGTGCAAGCGAAATCCGTCGCCAGAATCGAAT
>JBPCWB010000482.1:0-35955 GCA_051009955.1 Hyphomicrobiaceae bacterium
AGATCGCGGCTGATACCTTCTACATATTGTGTCCCGACGACGAAGTGACAATCGAGATGGATCATCGCCGCATCCGCTGGGCGGCCGACGATATTGTCTCGAACAGGCCACCGCTGTCACGCTGGCATCCCGCATACAAGGAGGCCGCCGCTAAGGCCTGCAACTGATCGACTGTGTGATTGAAGCTCAGATCGCAATCCCCCATGATAACCGGCAACCGACTTGCCGATCCTGAGGACATAACACGTGGACGAAACCCGGATTCCCATACTTGTCGGATGCGGCCAGATCACACAACGCGAGCCCGATCCAAAAGTTGCTTTGTCGCCTATGGATCTGACCGCTGCTGCGTCACGTCAGGCGAGCCAAGACACCGGCGCCGGGCAAGCGATGCTCGATGCGCTCGACACGATCGTGGTCATTCGTTCCTTTTCAGATACCAGCTGGCGATTTGCCTCGCCGTTTGGGCGCTACGCGAACCCGCCGAAGTCGCTGGCAAACCGCCTCGGACTCGGCGAAGGCCAGCGTCTGGTCTATACCCATCCCGGTGGAAACATGCCGCAGTGGTGTATCAATCGCATGTTCGAGATGATCACGCGTGGCGAGTTACGGGCAGCACTGCTGGCAGGTGGCGAATCCCTTGCAACGCAAAAGGCCGCACAACGCGCCAATCTTGATCTCGATTGGAACGAGGACGCCGGCGGTGAGCCGGAGATGTGGGGCGTCGAGACGCGCGGCTGGAACGACGTCGAAGACCGACATCGCATGGCCGGGGCGATCTTCGCCTATCCCATGATCGAGAACGGCATTCGCAGCCATATGAGACGCTCCATACCCGATCATCTCAGGGCAATGGGACAGCTCTTTGCTGGCTTTGCAACCGTCGCCGCGGCCAATCCGCTTGCAGACCGGCGAAACGGCTTCAGTGCTGAGGAAATCTCAACCGTATCGGCGAGCAATCCCTACATCGGATTTCCGTATACCAAGCTGATGAACTCGAACGCCTTTATCGATCAGGCCGCTGCCATCATCCTGACGTCCGTGGCCCAGGCGAAGGCTCTCGGCATACCCGAGTCAAAGTGGGTCTACCTGCATGGTTGCGCCGATGCCTATGACAAATGGTACTTGTCCGATCGCAAGAATTTTCATTCGTCGCCCGCCATGCGCATCGTTGCAAACGAAACACTGGAAATGGCAGACCTATCGATCAGCGACATTGACCACCTGGATCTCTACAGCTGCTTTCCTTCCGCCGTTGAGATCGCTTGCAGCGAAATGAAGATCCCGGACTGGGACATCCGCCCACTCACGGTCACTGGGGGACTGCCGTATTTCGGTGGCCCCGGCAACAACTACGTGACGCACTCAATCGCAGAGATGATGAACACCGTGCGTGCGGCGCCGGGCAGCAAGGGGATGGTCACCGCCAATGGTAACTATGTCACGAAGCAGTCCGCCGGCATCTATACGACTGATCCACCGACGCGACCGTTCGCCCCCCGGGATCCGAAACTCTATCAGGCCGCGATCGATGCCGATAAAGGCCCGCAGACGACCGAGCAACCGAACGGACCGGCAACCATCGAGACCTATACCGTGATGCACGACCGCAAAGGCCCAAGCTATGCCATATTGTTCGGTCGGTTGCAGGACGGGACGCGCTTCATCGCCAATACGCCCGAGGATCCAGACCTTCTTCGGGAGATGGTCGATCGCGATTTCATTGGCGCTCCGGGTACAGTGACCAGTGATAGTGAACGTAGCACGTTCAAACCAGATTGACTTGCGCTACGCGACGCGGTGGCTTGACGGGGTACCAAAAGAGTGAAGGCGACACGCTTAGCCGCGCTGTCCCGCGGTCACGGCAAGCGGCAGCCGATTGCCGGCTGGCGCTAACGGACAAACCCATTCGTTATTGTGGACACAGGACGGATAGTAGGAAAAATTGAAATCGAGAATGAGCCGCCGGCCGTCTTCGGACATGCCCAGATCAGCCCCTTTGATGCCATCCAAAACATAACGGCCGCCACCGTAGGTCAGCGCGCCTGATGTTGCATCCGTGAACGGCAAGAACAGGCCGCCGCCGTACCCTGCCATCCAGTACACGATCAGCTCGCCACCGAGACGATCCGCAAGACCGCGTGTTTGTCCAGATGGCACAAGGCGCAGCGTGCCGTCTCGTCCGACAGCTACCTTGACAGGGGGAACATCGCAGGGCGCGATGTCGACCTCAAAGCGGTAATTCGGATCATAAGGATAGTATTCAAGCGCCGCGAAGCTCCCACGCTGCTCGTGCGAAAGCGGCGACTGAGGATGACAGGCAAAAAGCCGATCGCGCTCTTCACGCCACAGGCGCCAGGCCGAAGCGGGTTCGTCGTGCGCTCTTACGGCGGCATAGAGTTCGGCGACACGTCGACGCCAATCCGCAAGTTGGATCTCCCTAGGCGACGCCTGAACTCGATCAGACAATTTACTGCCTCGCCAATCCGCGTTCCCCTGCCCACCCAGTGATAGTCCAGTCCCCGATTTGCAGGAATTCGGTTTCAGTCCGAAGCGCCCGGCGCCTGCGACCGCAGGCTGAGGATGCACCTAAACCGACTCGGGCTGTGCAAGCGATTCGATGATCGGACAATCCGGCTGCGCATCCCCCTTGCAGGCCTCCACGAGCTTCGCCAAGGAACGGCGCATCGCCGTCAGTTCCGCGATTTTTTGTTCAACGGCCGCCAGATGGCTTTCAGCAACCTGCTTGACGTCCGCGCTGGCACGGCGTGGATCAGCATAGAGCTGCAACAGCTTGCGACAGTCCTCGATATCGAAACCCAGGCTACGCGCCTGGTTCACGAACCGCATCTGATTGATATCGTCCTCGCAATAGTCGCGATAGCCGTTGGCCTTCCGGGTCGACGTAATCAGACCGATTTGCTCATAGTAGCGAATGGTCGTGGGTTGCAGTCCCGATTCCGCTGCAGCTTTGCCGATGTTCATGGCTTGACCGAAGTAATGTTTGCCTGAGTAATTATTACTATGTGACTTTGGCCGGACAATTCAAGAGCACTTCAATGCCGGATTGGAACAAGGCGTATGCCGGGGCACAACGACCGCTGTTCGGCGACGAACCGACCGACTTCGTCCGGGCCGTGGTTGAGCGCTCCGAATTTCAATGCCGGACGGCGCTCTGTTTGGCCGACGGCGACGGGCGAATCGGACGATGGCTGGCGCAACAGGCGTTGGCCGTCAGCGCAATCGATATCTCGGACGAAGCTACGCGCCAGGCGATAGCAAAGGATCGCCAGTGCGGTGTCACTGTCGAACGCACGACGGCCGATCTTGCGCATTGGCGTCCAACCACTGCGCAAACATGGGATGCCATCTTTGTCATTTTTCTTCAATGCGAGGCTGAGGTCCGCCATGCAGCGATCGGGCGCGCGAGTCAACATTTGCGCCCCAACGGATGGCTGGTGGTGGAGGGTTTCGCCGGCGGCCCTTCGGGTCGCACAACGATTGGTCCAAAGGACCCCAACCTGTTGTATGACCTTGGAGAGCTGCGCAGCAGTTGTGTCGGGCTGTCGGTTCATGAGGCCCGTGTTGACGAAATCCGCTTGAACGAAGGCGTGCGCCACCAAGGCTCGGCTCGTGTGGTTCGGTTCATTGCGCGACGCCCGGTCGACGCAAGCCCTTTAACCTGACGAACATCAGACCAGCACGTCTCTGGCTTCCTGTGCACCGACCTTGAAGACACGCCGATAGCGCTCGATGGTTTCGGGCGGGCCAACGGCCTTGAGCGGGTTGTCTGATAGTTTGACGGTCGGTATGCCGTCGGCAGACACGACCTTGCACACCAGAGAGATCGGGCCAAGCCGGCGATCGTTCTCGAGATTGCGGAAGTCGTTGGTCAGCAATGTACCCCAACCAAAACCAACGCGAACCCTGCCGTGGAACTGCGCGTGCAGATGCTCGATCATTTCGACATCGAGGCCGTCCGAGAAAATGAGAAGCTTGTCCTGAGGGTTCTGGCCTTGCTTGCGCCACCAGGCAATTGCCAACTCACCGCCGACAACTGGGTCTCCGGAATCGATCCGCATACCGGTCCAGTGGGCCAACCAATCTGGTGCTTTCTCTAGGAATGACCGCGTACCGAAGGTATCGGGAAGGATAATACGCAGATTGCCGTCGTAGTCCTCCTGCCAATCCGCCAAAACGCGATAGGGTGCTGCGGCCAGCGCCTCGTCATCGCCCGCCGACGCCAGCGCCGCATAGACCATTGGAAGCTCGTGCGCATTCGTGCCGATCGCCTCGACTTCCCGCCGCAATGCGACCAGGCAGTTCGACGTCCCGAGAAACTTGTCCTCAAGGCCCTCCATCATCGCTTGCACACACCAGTCCTGCCACAGATAGCTGTGGCGCCGCCGCGTACCGAAATCGGCGATCGTGAGATCTGAGAGCTTGTTGAGCCGCTGGATCTTTTCCCAGACTCGGGTCATCGCGCGAGCGTAAAGCACCTGAAGTGCAAACTTATCCATATTCTGGAGCACTGCACGGGACCTCAACTCCATCAGAACGGCCAGCGCCGGCACCTCCCAGAGCATCACATCCATCCAGGGGCCTTCGAAGATCAGTTCGTATTGGTCGCCACGGCGTTCGAGCTGATAGGGTGGAAAGCGATAGTTCTCAAGCCAGTTGATGAAATCCGGGTCGAACATCCAGCGTTCGCCATAGAAGCTATTGCCCCTGATCCAAGTCGACTCACCGCGTGTCAGCGTCAGTGTGCGAATGTGATCGAGCTGTTCACGTAGAACGCTCTCTTCGATCATATTGGCCAGCGGAACGTCTTTGGTTCGATTGATGACGCTGAACTTCACATGCGTGTTCATGCGGTGGCGGAATAACGTCTGCGCCATCAGAAGCTTGTAGAAGTCATTGTCGAGAACAGAACGGACGATCGGATCGATCTTCCAGTTATGATTGTAGACCCGCGACGCAATATCGACCATGTCAGATTTCCATGCGTACCACTACTGGGACCGTCATGCCGCCCGGCGGTAGTCTGACAAGGCCTTCCCGAAAGCCTCGAACAAAACGCGATTGACCGGGTTGGTTTGCGGATCGTATTCCGCATGCCATTGAACGCCAAGTGCAAAGCCGGTTGCATCTGCTATGCGAATAGCCTCGATGGTGCCGTCGTCCGCGATACCTTCAGGTATGACCCGCACACCGGGCTCGAGAATTCCCTGACCATGCAGGGAATTGACGCGGATCGTGTCGCGGCCGTAGAGATTTTCGAACGCGCCTCCTGAAACGAGTTGAACGTCATGTCGATCAGCGAACACCACGTTCGGATCAGGATGGATTTCGCCATTGAGGCGCGGCGCGCGGTGATTGATCCGTCCAGGCAAATCGCGAATTTCGGGATGCAGAGAACCGCCGAACGCGACATTCATCTCCTGAAAGCCGCGACAAATGCCAAAAATCGGGACACCCCTGTCGACGCAGGCCTCTGTCAGAGCCAGTGCGACACTGTCACGGTCTTCGTCATAGGGTTCATGAGCCGGATGCGGGTCTGTATTAAACCGTGTCGGATGAACGTTGGCGCGCGCGCCAGTCAGAACGATCCCGTCGAGAACATCGAGCAAGGCTCCGACGTCCGTAATATCTGGCGCCCCTGCGACCATCAACGGCAGCGCACCTGCAACTTCGGCGACCGCGCGCAGATTGCGCTCACCGACCATTTGAACGGTGAAGCGACCCTCCAGAAGATGTGCATTCCCGACGACACCGACCACAGGTTTCGTCACTGACTTGTTCCGCAAATCCAACTCCCGGCTGACCGAGCAAGACAACATCACCGTCGGCATCGCTGCCGAGATCGGAATCTATCAAGAATACGGCCGCGGGCCTAGCGGGTGCGCCGACGGTACGCATGGCTCATTGAATATGTCGGTCTGACGACAACCCGCTTGTCAAAGTCGCGCACGGCCGCTTGAATGGCCAATCGCCCGCGTGAGTTGGGCCAACCGGCCTCGCGGGCTTCGCATCGGAGCATTGATCAGAGGTCTGCATAGTGTCAGGCGCAGCACAGAGTGACTGGGCGGTCGGTTTTCGATATCGCGACATCGAACTGAAAATTACGCCAGAGCGACAGGCCGAGAAGCTGGCCTGCTGTTTGATCGATCCGGCGCGATACGGCGGTTATGTCGACCTAACGCATTTCTGCAATGAAGCGATCCTGGCCGCGACGAAATCCGGTCTTTCGATCAAAGGCAACGTCCACACTACCGATCGCATTACTTGTGAAAAACGCATTGCACTGGACCAGCCGATCGTCATGTCAGGCGAGATCACAAGTGTCGAATCCGTCCCACGGGGCCAACTGATCAAGTCCGCCTTCACGTTCACCTGCCCCGACGGATCAATTCCGCTGCGCACCGAGCGCTCTTCCACCCGGCTTGATCCGTCCGCACCAAGGCTTGAACAGCCACGTCAAAAGCCAGCCGAACCGGATTTGTCAGCCTACACGGTTGTCGGCCAATGTGCATTTGAACCGGATCGCGTGACGAAATACTCAAGCGAGGGGGGCAATGCCATTCACTATGACCCCGACGTCGCGGCCCGATTCGGATTTCGCGCACCCATTGCGGGCGGACTGATGGGTGTTCGCTCGCTCATGGCCGCGTTGTGTTTGGACGATGGCCCTCCGAACATACTGGATATGGCCATCCGCTTTCGCCGCCCAATGTTCTGGGATGAAACGCTTGACGTGATGAAAAGCAATGGCGCCGATGGTCAGCCGTCGCGGCTGGCGCTCGTCAACAGCGCCGGCAAGGTCGCGATCGAGGCTGAAGTGGCCGCCTGGTCCTAGATCATCGGACCTAGTTGCCAATCGCGTGGTCGGCGGCCGTGGCACCGGCAATCTTGCCGAACACCGAGCCATTGATCAGGCCGCTTCCACCCGGATAGTTGTGGAAGAAAACGCCACCGACCATTTCACCAGCCGCCGTCAGACCAGGTATCGGCAGATAGTCCGTGCTCAGGACTTGGCCGGACGTGTCGATCCGGACTCCGCCAAACGTGAACGTTACGCCACAGGTCACGGCATAGGCCTCAAACGGTGGCTCCTCGATCGTATTCGCCCAATTGCTCTTGGGTACCTTGAGGCCATCCGTATTGCGACCATCCTTGACATTCGGATTGAATGGCACGTCGGTCCGCACGGCGGTGTTATAGGCGGCGATCTCCTCTTGAACACGGGCAGCATCGACACCTTCCAACTGCGCGGCAAGCCCCTCGATGGTGTCGGACGAAACTTTGGTCACCTGCCGGATCCGGTATTCGTCGCGCAGCAGGTGCAATACCTTCTTGTCGAAGATTTGCCAGGCAAAGCTGCCCGGTTGTTCGAGGATCACGCGCCCGTACTTGGCATAGGTGTAATTCCGAAAATCCGCGCCTTCATCAAGAAACCGCTCGCCAATAGCATTGACCATGATGCCAAACGGATAGGAGTGCTTTTGGAAATTATCGCCAACGGCGAGGTCGCCGAATTCGGGGGCATTCATCTCCCAACCAACGGCATGGCACCCCGACCAGTTACCCGCCGTCGCGGCGCCGACATCGAGTGCCATGCGCAGCCCGTCACCGGTATTGTATCGCGACCCACGCACTTTTGCGATGTCCCAACCAGGACCGAGATAGCGCGTGCGCCATTCCGGATTGGCCTGGAATCCTCCGGCTGCCAATACGACCGCACGAGCAGGGATGTCGACCATTTCGGTCGGACGCTTGACGCGAACGCCTTCGATCTTGAAACCGTCCGTCAGCAGTTTCTGCGCGCGCGCCTGATACCAGATGTCGATCCCCAGTTTCTGCGCAATGTTTGTCCAGGCCTCCACCAGCCCCGGTCCGCCACCCCAGGCCTCCAAAGTCAAACCGCCCCAGAACTTGAACTTGCCGTCGATTTTGAAAGCCTGGCGCCCGTAGATCGGTACGAATCGGACGCCGGCATCGCGCATCCAATGCATCGTGGCGTTGCTGTTCTTGACGAGCACCTCAACCAACTCCGGATCGGCACGGTATTGCGTGACGCGAAACATATCGTCGAAAAACTGATCTTCGGTGTAAGTGCCAAAATCGGTTGTATCCAACTCGTCCTGAGTCAAATCGGGCACCAATTTTACGATATCATCTGCGCCATTGTAGACGAAGCGGATGGCTCCGGCGGTAAACCGAGAGTTGCCGCCGGCTTCATCCTCCGGTGAGCACTCCAAAACCAGGACCCGTGCCCCTTTTTGGCGAGCGGACACGGCCGCGCTGAAAGCTGCGTTGCCGCCGCCGACGACGACCACATCATAGGACTCATGTGTGCGAATTTCAGCCATGTGCTCCTCGGTATCGCTTTAAGTCCAGGCAACCTATCCGGACCGGCACCACGCCGTCATCCAGCCGATCTCTCAATATCCGTCCGTTGATCGGGCGCGCGTTGTGGAGCTACCAACACCCGGCCATAATCGAGCATCAGCCGCAATAGTGTCACCGCCAGCATCATGAGCCTATCTACCACGACCGCCGCCATTCCCGTAAAGGGCGCCCACATCCTGATCGTCGGCGGCGCCAGCCTGGTCGGCTCGGCAAGCGCGGAGCTGTTTCTGCAGCAAGGTGCGTCGAAGGTCACGATCGCCGACAATTTTTACCAGGGCACACCAGGCTCGCTTGACCATATTCGTGACGATCCCCGTCTTGCTGTCGTCCGCGGCGATGTCATGCGTCTGAACGAGATGATCGCCGTCACGCAGGATGTCGATTGCGTCCTGCAACTGGCGGCTTTGATGACGATCTCGATTCACGAAGACCCGTGGCGCGGGCTCGATGTCAACATTCGCGGGGTGCAAAACGTCCTCGAAGCGTGCGCGTTGAACAATGTGAAAAAGGTCGTCTTTGCCTCATCAAACGCCGCCTACGGGTATGGCCCGGGCATTGTCGGTGACCTCACGGAGGCAACCCCGTTCCATTCCGAAGATGCACCGCCGGCCGCCATTCTTTACGGAGGCTCCAAGATCATTGGCGAGCAGCTTTGCCGTGACTACTATCGTAAGCGCGGGCTGAATTTCGTCATCCTGCGCTATTCGACCGTCTATGGCGAACGCCAGCACTATCGTGCAGCGAACGCGCTCTACATCATTGAAACGCACGACCGCGTCCTCAACGATCAGCCACCGCAAGTCATCGGTGACGGTCTCGAGAGCAAACATTTCGTCCACGTCAGCGACGTTGCTCGTGCCAACGCTTGCGCATTCGAAAGCCCGGCCACGGACGTTGCCGTCAATATCTCAGGTCCTGAACCCACGACCACACTCGAAATCGTAAAACTCGTAACCGAGCTGGCCGGCAAATCCATCGTACCGGAGCATGTTGAGCCGGACCCTGGAAAAGTCCGCCTGACCTCCGGCGGTCCCTGGCGCATGAACCACACGCGCGCTAAAGACTTGATTGGCTGGGCCCCGGAAATCGACATGCGCGAAGGAATCGCGCGTCTCTTGCATTGGAGATCAGAGGCAAACAATTAACCGGACGGAAGTCTTAGGATCGTCCCAGTCAGTGATCAAGGAACGCACGCAATGACACGCATCGACGTCGCCAGCTTCAATCACACCAGTTTCACGGTGCACGACCTCGACCGGACAATTGCATTTTTCGTGGAGGGTTGCGGCTTCGAGCTCCTATCCCGGGCACCGCGCGATCCACAATTGATCGAGCGGATGACCGGCATCGCGGGCGTCGAAGTCGAAATTGCGTTCGTTCAGGGGCCGGCCCATCGTCTTGAAATCATCAAGTATTCAGCGCCGCAGGATCGGCAAGTGGTAAGGCCGAGGTTTTGCGACATCGGTGCCTGGCACGTCGCGCTTGACGTTCCGGACATGCAGGCCGCCTTGAAAACAGCTGAAGCCTATGGTTTCACCATCGCAGGCGAGGTCATCGCGATCGATGCCGGCCCCAATGCGGGACGATCGGTGGCCTATGTTCGCGACGAAGACGGCCTGACCGTCGAGTTCCTGGAACTGGCCAAGACGTGAGGACAGCAATTATGCTGTCCCATCAACCTCAAGGACTTGCTCGACAACGCTGCTCATGTCAGACGCATAGACATCAGGGCGACGGTAGAGTGCATGGTACGGTGCGCCACTACGATCGATGTAGGCTGCCAGCAATCCCGCGCACAGCGCACCGTGCGTGTCCCAATCGTGCGTCGCAATCAGCCGCAATTCCGCCAGCGGGCGATCGAGTCGCTCGGCGGCGTAATGGTAAACACCGGCATCCGGCTTGAAGCTTCCTGTCTCCTCAACCGATATGATGGCGTCGAAATGATCGGCGAGACCGGCATTGCCGATCTGGTTCGTAACGAGGTTGAGCGAAGAATTCGTAAATGCGGCCGCGCGATATCCGGCACCTCGCAGGCGTTCGAGGGCCGGAATCACATCAGAGTGAGGTGCGAGACTGGCAAAACTACCCAGAATGGAAGCGCGTTGATCATCTGACAATGACATCTGCCGCCGGGCCGCGATGGTGTCCAGCATGATGCGCGCAAGATCGGCAAAGCCGGTTTTGACACCGGTTAGGGTGCACACCGTCGACGTATGGAGCAAAGACGCAAACCACGTTGCCGTCACGCCAGGGTCGCCGAAAACCGCTTCGAATTTGGGACGGAGAGTCGCCAAGTCCAAAACGGTTTCGTTGATATCGAACAAAATGGTATCGCGAGACATCGGCCCTCGGCTCCAGAATCATACGCATTGCAGAACGATCACCGTTTGTAGCGCTGCGCTGCCACCTGTGGCAAATTCCGGAACGAAAAGGTCATTCGAACTCGATACCAACCATGATCCAGATAACACCAACTATAGCCATTGATGAGGACGAACTCGAGGAAAGTTTCGTGCGTGCCTCCGGCCCGGGCGGGCAAAATGTCAATAAGGTGGCCACGGCCGTCGAATTGCGCTTCAACGTCGATGCATCGCCCAATCTGCCGGGAGAGGTCCGCGCCAGGCTCAAACGTCTCGCCGGACGCCGCATGACCAACGACGGCATCCTGATCCTGAAGGCCGATCGCTTCCGCAGCCAGGAGCGTAACCGAGACGACGCCCGCACGCGATTGTTTCGCATGATCGAGCGCGCGTCCGTTGCCCCCAAACCGCGCATCAAGACCCGGCCGACGAAAGCCTCCAAGGAGCGGCGTCTCAAAGACAAAGAACGACGTGGCGGCATCAAGCGCCTCAGATCGGGCAAGCCCTCTCTCGACTAGCCCCCGGAGACACGCTAGTAATCGACAAACAGGCGCTCGCGGCCAAACCAAGCTCGTCCGGTGCCATTGCAATGCAGTATCCGATGATGGCTAGCGTGCTCAGATCATCCAGCAGCGGCCGGATCCCCGAAAGGAGCAGCCTATGGCCAGCCAAGCAGACAAGGCAGTCGCTTTTCGTGCCCTGCATGAACGCGAAGGCGCCTTCATCATTCCCAATCCATGGGATGTCGGGTCGGCCCGAATGCTGGAAGGGATGGGTTTCGAAGCCCTGGCAACGACAAGCTCGGGCTTTGCCCTGACGCTAGGCCGGGCCGACGGTCAGGTCACGCGCGAAGAAAAAATGCAGCATTGCCGGGAGCTTTGCGCGGCCGTCGATCTTCCGGTGAGCGCCGACCTCGAGAACTGCTTTTCAGATGATCCCGCGGGCGTTGCGGAAACGGTCAGGCTGGCGGCCGAAACAGGTTTGGTCGGATGCTCCATTGAAGACTACACCGACAAGCCGGAGCGCCGGATCTACGAGTTCGATTTGGCTGTCGCGCGCGTCAAGGCTGGCGTCGAGGCGGCCCGTGCGCAGGCCTTTCCGTTCACGATCACGGCCCGCGCCGAAGGCGTGTTGCGGCAACTGCAGGATCTCGACGAGGCCATACGTCGACTCAAAGCTTTTGAGGATGTTGGCGCCGACGTCGTCTACGCCCCCGGCCTGACGACGATGGACGACGTCGCAAAAGTTGTCAGCGCGGCTTCAAAGCCGGTCAACATACTCACGCTGCCACAGTTCAATATGTCAGACTTGGCTGCTGCCGGCGCCAAACGGATCAGTCTGGGCGGCTGGCTGGCACGGGTCGCCGCCGGTGGTTTCCTCAGCGCCGCAAAGGAAATGAGCGAGGACGGTACTTTTGGTCAGCTCAAGAATGCAGCCAGCGGCAAAGATCTTGCAGCATTACTCAAACGGGAAAAGACATGACGGGACGACTCCAAGGCAAAACGGCATTCTGTACGGCATCCGGCGCGGGTATCGGACGCGCCACGGCAATCGCATTCGCCCGAGAAGGCGCACGCGTTATTGCCAGTGATATCGATATGGCCAAGCTCAAAGGCCTGTCCGAAGAGGGCATCGCCGAAACGCACGTTCTTGACGTCACCTCGACGGATGCCGTCAAGCGTACGGCCAAGGACATTGGCGCCGTCGACATACTCTTCAATGCGGCAGGTTTCGTGCATCATGGCACGGTGCTGGAGTGTTCAGAGAAAGATTGGGACTTCTCGTTCGACCTGAACGTCAAATCGATGCACCGCACAATCACGGCTTTTCTCCCGGCAATGCTCGAAGCTGGAGGTGGATCGATCGTCAATATTGCGTCTGCCGCAGGGTCGGTGCGCGGCATCCCGAACCGCTACATCTACGGAGCCACGAAAGCAGCTGTCATTGGCCTGACGAAAGCTGTCGCCGCAGATTTCATCCGCCGGGGCATCCGTTGCAACGCGATATGCCCGGGCACGATTCAATCGCCTTCACTCGATGACCGCATTGCCGAACAGGCCAAGACGTTGGACGCGCCGGCGGACGAAGTACGGCAGGCTTTCGTCGACCGCCAGCCCATGGGTCGGCTCGGTACCGCCGAGGAAGTCGCCGCGATCGCGCTCTATCTGGCATCGGACGAGAGTGCATTCACCACCGGCACCATTTCCCTGATCGACGGTGGCTTCGCGCTGTGAACGAGGACACGCTGGCCAGCGGGCCGGCACCCGACGCGCTGGTCCTGCACCGGGCCGGCCACCACGACCTGGATGCAATCGTCGCGCTGCAATTCCGGGCCTATGCGCGAAATCGGGACCTGCTTGGACTGGAGCCGTTGCCACTGCAGGCCAATTACAAGAACCTATTCTCCACCCACGAAATGCGGACCATCACGATCAATGATGGTATCGCCGCCGCCCTCATCCTTGAAGTACGCCCGCGTGATCTTCTTATTTGGAGTGTCGCCACAGATCCGGATGAACAAAACGCTGGTCTTTGCCTGAATCTGTTACACGCGGCAGAGGCCCGCGCACGGGACCTTGGCCGCAGCGTCTTGCGCCTCTATACCGGAGCCACACTGGAACACCTCATCGCATGGTATGGCCGGCATGGCTTCGACATCGAGCGTACCGAGCAGCTCGGCGACCGCGACATTGTGCATATGATCAAACGACTTCCTTGAGCGCACCAAAGGACAAGCCCGATGGTCAAATTCGCAGCCAACCTGTCTTTCATGTTCAACGAGATCGATTTCCTCGATCGCTTCGAGGCCGCGGCCAATGCCGGATTTAAGGCCGTAGAATACCTCTTTCCCTACGACTTTGCGCCCGACGAGCTGGCAACAAGGCTGCGGGATAACGGCCTGACGCAGGCCCTGTTCAATCTTCCACCTGGCGACTGGGAAAAAGGCGAGCGGGGGCTCGCCGGACTACCGGGTCGGGAAGCGGATTTCGAAGCCGCCCTTCGCAAGGCCCTGGTCTATGCTGAGGCGACCGGTTGCCGTCTGTTGCACGCGATGCCAGGTCTCCGCTATCATGGCGCTGAGTGGGGCACGTACATTGCAAATCTAAGAAAAGGTGCAAAGATCGCGTCTGACAGCGGTGTCACGATCATTATTGAGCCGATCAACGAGCGCGATATTCCGGGATTCTTTCTCAACACAACCGCGGTGGCACGTGCAGCGATCTTCGAAGTTGGAGAACCCAATATCGGACTGCAGTTCGACCTTTACCATCGCCAGATTCAGGAAGGCGACGTTGCCCGCGCCATTCGGGAGTTCGGGCTCCTCACAAAGCACTATCAGATCGCAAATCCACCCGATCGCGGCGAACCTGACGACGGCGAAATGAACTACCGCTATCTGTTTGCCGAGATTGACAAAACCGGTTTCGACGGCTGGATTGGCTGCGAATACAAACCGCGCGGCAATACGTTGGACGGACTGGCATGGGCCGAGCGCTGCGGCGTTACATTTGGCGGCTAGCGCATCTCACTCGCGAGGGCCGCGACGACAAGAACAGCTGCGGAGGACACAATGAAAATCCTGATCATAGGCGGCGCCGGCATGGTTGGCCGCAAGCTGGCAGAACGTCTGGCAACGGACGGCAACCTAGGCGGCAAAGCCATCACGGCCATGACGCTCTACGACGTCGTCCCTCCGGTTGCCCCGGAGGGCGCTCCATTTCCTGTCGAGACGCTCACCGGCGATCTGCCCGCCGACGGCGAGGCAGCGAAACTCATTGTCGGACGACCGGATGTCGTTTTCCATCTTGCCGCCATCGTTTCCGGCGAGGCGGAACTCGATTTCGACAAGGGTTACCGGATCAACCTCGACGGCACGCGACATCTGTTCGATGAGATCCGTGCAGCCGACTATCATCCAAGGGTTGTGTTTACGAGTTCCATAGCCGTGTTCGGCGCCCCGTTCCCGGAGGCCATCCCGGACGAGTTCCACAGAACGCCGCTGACCTCCTACGGCACCCAGAAAACCATCGGCGAACTGCTGCTCGCCGACTACACGCGCAAAGGCATATTCGACGGCCTCGCCATCCGCCTGCCGACGATTTGTGTGCGGCCTGGCAAGCCGAACAAAGCTGCCTCCGGTTTCTTTTCCAATATCATTCGCGAACCTCTGGTCGGTGAGGAGGCCATACTCCCGGTTTCAGAGGACGTCCGCCATTGGCATGCATCTCCGCGATCAGCGGTCGGCTTCCTCATTCACGCCGCGACGATCAATGGCGATGACGTCGGTCCGCGCAGATACCTGTCCATGCCCGGTGTGTCGGTCACCGTTGGTGAACAGATCGAGGCTCTGCGCAATATCGCCGGTGACGCCGTCGTTGCCAGGATCAAGCGCATACCCGATGATCTGATCATCAGCATGGTCGGTGGATGGCCAAGGAACTTCAAGACTTCTCGCGCCTTGGAACTCGGCTTCAAAGCCGAAAGCTCGTTTGAGGACATCATTCAGGTGCATATCGACGACGAGTTGGGTGGCAAGATCGCGTAGGTTACGACAGGGCAATTATCACGGAGTTGTTATGAAGTTTCATGGCAATACGATTAATATCATTCGAAGCCATGGCGCGGCCGCCAGGACGGTTTACGGCACGAAACTTAATTGATTGATTTTGCGAATGAAATCTGCACACTGGGCAGGGCTTTGACAAGAAGACATGGCCTTCAAAGCGCCTTATGAGCAGGCCATGTCACTTAGCGTCCAAACCGTCATGACTCGAACCTATTGGTGCCACAGATTTGAGCCTCTATCTGCAGCACGTCGAATCAGACGGGCCTTGCATCTGATTGATTAGAAACGACATGAACCGTTCGACAGCTTTCAGCGTTACATGCGGGCGCCAGATTATTGGGGACTGCGCCGGTGCGCGCGACGCCGAAACAATCGACAAAAGCTGAGATGATCTGCAGGCGAGCCGGAATAACCTCAGGATCGCCCGAGTACAAATGAGGAAGACATGACACATTCGCCCTCGCCGATGGCTGAGCAGACGAGCGAAAACGACAACCAGACAAATGGGGTCGTGCAGGCGCGTCAACGTGCAGCGGCGGTGTTTTCCGTCCCATCGGTTAGCAATGCCGTGCGATCAGACGTCGAGGGACTCGACCATCAGATGTTCCGGGATATTGCCCGCACAAAACTTCCGATCGAGTTTGAAGGCCGGGAGCTGGTCCTCGACGCGCACGCGTATGAGGATGATACCGCATCATACCAAGCCATGGCTCTGGTCCATAAGACCGACGCAACCGTCGAAGATGTACCACTTGTTCGGGTGCATAGCGGCTGCGTCACCGGCGACATCTTTCATTCATTGCGGTGCGACTGCTATGCGCAACTGCAATTGTCGTTGCAAATGATCACTGAGGCAGACCTCGGGCTCATCGTGTATCTGCCGCACCACGAAGGCCGTGGCATTGGCCTCGTCAATAAGATCAAGGCCTATGCCGAGCAGGACCGAGGCCTGGACACCGTTGATGCCAATCTTTCCATTGGCGCGCCGGTCGACGCACGCGACTATGAGCTTCCGGCCAAGATCCTCAAGGACCTCGGCTACGAGAAGATTCGTCTGATGACCAACAACCCGCTCAAGGTCGAAGCGCTGGAGCGCCACGGCATCGAGGTCATTGAGCAATGCCGGACCGTGACTTCGCCGTCCGAGCACAACAAGCGCTACCTCGATACCAAGCGCGATCGCATGGCGCACAAGCTATAGAGCCTGAAGACTTTGCGATCTGATGTTATGGCCCGACGCTGCTGATACCGGCGTTGGGCGATCTACTCGTCGTCGGTTTCCGGAACCGTGAAACTGCCCTCGCGCACCAGCTTCGAGAATAGCCCGCCGCTGGCAACGAGGTCATCGAACACTCCTTGCTCGACGATGCGGCCGTGATCCATCACCACGATCTGATCGGCATCCGCCACGGTTGACAAGCGATGCGCGATGACGAACGTCGTCTTGCCCTGCCTCAACGCATCGAGAGCAGTTTTGATTTCGGCTTCAGTCGCGGTGTCGAGCGCGCTGGTTGCCTCATCGAGAATCAGAATCGGGGCATCCTTGAGAATAGCTCGCGCGATCGCGACACGTTGGCGTTCGCCACCGGAGAGAGACGCACCGCGCTCGCCGACAACAAAGTCCAGCCCGCCCGGCTTGGCGGAGGAGAATTCATGCGCCCTGGCCATAGCCACGGCGCGCTCAACCTCACTCGGTGATGCCTCTGGTCTACCGACACTGACGTTCTCGCGGATGCTTCGATTGAACAGGCCCGCATCCTGAAACACCACTGCAAAAGTGTGCCTGAGACTGTCGAGGGTCACGTCTCGGACATCATGATTATCGATCAAAACCCGCCCGATGTCGGGGTCGCGCAGACGCTGCAGGAGCGCGATCAGAGTTGTCTTTCCGGCTCCGGTCGGCCCCACCAATGCCACCGTTCGCCCGGCCGGCACGTCGAGTTGGATATCAAACACCCCCTGAGCACCGGCGCTATACTGGAATGTTACACCGTCAAATCGAATGGCACCCCGAACGTCTGTTAGTGCATGCGCGCCGGGCCTCTCCGGCAAGTTGGAGTCTTGATCCAAGAGATCAAAGTAGGTCTGGAGTGTTGGCGCTTCCATAAAGAGGCGTGACACAAATCCCGATAGCTGATCGAGTTTCGCGATCAGCAACGACGCAAAGCCCACAAAACTAACGATCTCGCCGACCGTGACCTGGCCATCAGCCGCCAGCATTGATCCGAACCCAAATACGGCCACCATGGTGATCGTTGCAGCCGCCCGACTGAGAACGTTGAGGACGCCCCACCAGGTCAGAACCGGATATTGGGCGTCAAGCAGCTGTCGCATAGTTTGCCGCATCGCCTCGGCTTCGGATGCCAGGCGGGCGTAGCTTTGGACGACAGTGACGTTGCCAACCACATCCCCGACACGGCTCGAGACATCGACGTGGTGTGTCTCGACCTCAGCCTGCCTTTCCGATGTCCGACGTATGACGACGACGTTGAGCACGGCGTACAAAATGGCCAACAGGAGCAGCAACGTCGCCAATCGCCATTCCATCCAGAAGGCCACCGGCGCCAGGCAAACGATGCTGACAACCGCAGAAATCTGTTCGCGCAAGACCGTCAACCAGGTCCCGAACAATGACGACGCACCAGCCAGAATTGTGCGAACGACACTGCCCGTTCCGCGTTCGGCATGATAACTGATCGGCAGCGTGATCGCATGGTCGAATGCCTTCGACATCGCTATCAATCTCTGGCGATGGGCAAGTCGGTCGGCAGCTACCGCGACCACCACGCCACCGAGAATTGCGAACAGACCAAGGACCGCCCAGGCACCGATCAGCACCGCAGTCGGCTGACCGCGGGCCAAAGCGTCGACCACCCGCCCGAATAGTACCGGCTCCGCAAGTTGCACCAGGCCGATGGCCGCATTCGCCACAATCATCGTCAGGCATAAGCGCCACTCGACCCGCAGCAGCAGCATCGCGCGGTTGTAGATTTTGACGAGATACATAGATGCGCGCCTGTTGCTTCACTGCGATCCGAAGAACTCGGACACTGCGCCACGAATCGGGCGAAATGCAAACCGCACAATGTGCCGGCCGCCGCCTACGCGCACGGCGCGAAAGAGAACGTTCGCGCGCAGAATTTCGGCAGGCTCATCATCTACCGTCACTTCCCACCACGGATGCCAAATGTCGTTGAGCACAAGCCACCCCCCGGCCGCACTGCGAACCTCAACGACGACCTCGGTGTTCTCATAGCGGAGAATGCGCGCGGGTCCCGGTTGGCTTGGCGCAAGAACGGGAACATCACCCTCCAGCAGCACCGTCGATCTCAGATCAGCGTCAGGCCACTGTCCCGTTGCAACGATCTCGCGAAAACTCACACGCCGCGCAGACGTGGCGAACACGACGCGCGAATAGGCCTCAGGTATCTCGTAGATGAAGCCCTGAGGTGTCCTGGCAACCGGGTCCAAATCACCCGGTTTGAGGGTCGTGTCAATGTTTTCGACTGGCACGTTTGTCGCGACGTAGCGCAGCCCAAGAAGTTTCGCCAATTGCGAACGGTAACCGGGAAAGAGCGGCGTAAACTTGCGCTGGTCAGGCAGGCCGACAGTGTCGCCGGCGCCCACTGCCCGCGAGTAATCCTGCAGGCGCACGGGATTGTATCCCAGCGTGTTTTCCAAGGTGTGGCTGAGGCTTGCGTTGGGCCAATGAAATCCCAGACCAGCCAACTCAACACGCGGACGATCTGTTTCGCTCTGCCCCGCCGCAACAAGCACCTTGAGCCGTCTGATGAGTTCGTTCGGTCGGTTGGTCTCCAGCATGGCAAGCGCACGCATTGGAAGCGCGGAAGCGCCGTTCGGTCCGTTGTTCCATGCCACGTCCAGAGCGAACGGTACGATCATCAAAAGTCCCGCCAAAACCGGTCGAATCGGTTTGAGCCAGAGCGTTCCCAAGAGACAGGCCGCCGCGACTCCAAAGCAGCCGAGCGCCCGCACAATGGCGGGGACGGCCTGACCCAAGCGGTCGAACTGGAGAGCGAAGGCAACGGCGAGGCCGAACGCTGCGAGGGGTATGGCAATCGCCCCTGCGAGTTGCCAGCGTTGCGGTTTCCACGCGTTGTCGCTCATCAATCGATGGGCGACATAACCGGCAAGTACGGCACCCAGGCCGCCGATCAGGAAGACGGCGTCCGCCGGACGGCGATAAAGATCAATGCCCGGCAGAAAGTCATAGGCGAGGCGAAAAACCGGCAGATACCAGCCGAGCGCGTAGGCCAGCACAACCACAAACGCGATGGTGAAATATCGAACCTCGCGCGCAAACAACACACCGCGCATGAGCCCCAGGGCAATCAACAAGATCGGCAGCGCACCGAGATAAACGACACCCATGTTCTGCGCTATGAAGAGGCCGGTATCCTCCCACGTGAAACTTGGCGGCCCCCAAAAGCGTTCCATCTCACCAGCCGAGCCGAAGAGATGCGGGATCACCGACGTCACAAGCAGTGCGGGATGCAGGGAGCCTGCGGCGGCCCCCAAATAGTCAATCGACGGTCGATTGGACTGCGCCGCAAGCTGAACGGTCATCAGGATTGGCAGGGCAACCAACGCCAACCCCACTGCACCGCCGAAGAATAATGCCGGCAGTGTTCGCGCGATCGACGAAAGGTGCCACCCCGTTTGCGCGAAGTGCCAGAGCACATAGAGAACCAGCAAGTATATGCCAAGCAACGCAACCTGATCGCGGCCCAGAACCAGGATCGCCGCGATGATAGAGGCCGCGATCCCATACACAATCGACTTCTTTTCCAAAGCCCGCCGCAGCAAGATCAGCACGAATGGAAAGTACGCGAGACTGAAGACTTGGCCAAAGTGCTGCAGCCGCCATGCCATCGCCGCACCGAACGCAAAACCGACGGCGGCAATGAGTGCACCGACCCAATGCCAGCCGAGGTCGTTCGCCAGCCAGATGACGCCGAGGCCTGCAACGAACAACATGAAAAGCACGGCCAAATCGATAGCCCACAAACTGGGAGCATGGTTAACAACTGCCAGCAGCAGCATCGGTGGCGAAAAAATCATCGATTGCGGGTCAGCAATTTGAGGATGCCCGGAAAACGCATAGGGGTTCCAGAAGGGCCACTCACCGCGACCGAAACTTGCCGCCATGAACTGCACCTGCGGCGCAAAATGGGCTTTGGCATCCCATGGAATCGTTACTTCGGCGCTAATCCAGGGCCAACAGAAGACCAGCCAGACTACCCCAAACAGCGCCACGGCGGCCACAATCGGCCATCGAAGACGACCCAGTTCGTCGTTGCCCGCCCTTATTGCCGGTCGGAGATTGTCGTCGGCCATCGCTCATCATCACAATTTGTTGCGGTCTGCACGTCGTGCAAAAAATTAACGTGGCCCTATAGCATCTTGCTTATGCCAACGTCGCGCCCTAAAGCGAAGCCACAATGGGTTGTTAGCGATTCAAGCTCCGACCAGACGGAGATCGTCTTGCTCGAAACATCACGTGCGCACAGCGCAAAACAAAATGGCCTCCGATCTGGTGAGAATCACTCGGTTCTCGCTCATGATCCGATCGCGATGATTAAGGCCGCGCCGACGGATCGGCCGTTTGTGGTTGCCCAGCTTGGTCAATCGCTGGACGGCCGCATTGCGACGCGGTCGGGCGACAGCCGATGGATCAACGGTGCGGCTGCGCTTGCGCATGTTCATCGCATTCGCGCCAGTGTCGATGCCGTCGTCGTTGGCGTCGGAACAGCCATTTCGGACGACCCCGAACTGACAGTGCGCCACACGGCGGGCCGCGATCCGGCGCGAGTCGTGATTGATCCGAATGGCCGATTGTCGGCTGACGCCAAGTGTCTGCGGGACGACGGAACGCGCCGCATCCTGATCCGCAATGGCAACAGCACGGCGCATTGCAATGCTGAAGTTTTGTCGCTCCCAAAGTCCAATGAGGCGCAATTGTGCCCACGCGAGATAACGCGACAGCTGTATGCGATCGGATTGAAGAAGATTCTGATCGAAGGTGGCGCGATGACCGTTTCAGCCTTCGTCGATGCCGGCGCCGTCGATCGTCTTCACGTCCTGGTCGCCCCGATCATTCTCGGATCCGGAAAGACCGGTCTCGATCTGAGCCCAATCAACAAGTTGACCGACGCAATAAGACCCGACACGTCCGTTCATATGCTGGATGGCGGCGAGGTGCTGTTTGACTGCAACTTGCGACGCGAGGTTCGATGACAGAGGCTGGCATTCATTCGGCCGAGCGCACTTACAGCACAACGGCCCGGTTTTTCCATTGGCTGACCGTCCTGTTGATCCTGACGACTGTTCCCATCGGTTTCATCATGACCGAAAGGGGCGAGGCGGGAATCTGGGATGCGACAACAAATTTTCTCTACAGCTCCCATAAATCACTTGGTGTCATCATTTTGGCGGTCGTCGCCTTGCGGCTAATCTATCGTATCTTCAACGGCGCCCCGCCGGACGAGCCGACCCTCAAGGGACTACAGCGTGTTGCCGCGCACGTGGCCCACTGGTCGCTCTACGGATTGCTGATCGCGGTTCCCATCGTCGGATGGGTCGCCACATCGATGTTTCCGGCATTGGACGTTTTCGGAGTCGTTAAGCTACCCGCCCTCGCTGCGCCGAACAAAGCCATGGCCGAACAGCTATTTGATTTGCATGACGTCCTCGGCAAGGTTCTGCTGATTATTATCGCAATACACTTCGTGGCTGCGCTGTTTCATCATTTCGTGTTGCGGGACGGCGTCCTGCGCCGCATGTGGCCGGCGCGCAAAGCTTGACTTTGGCGCATCGCGACAGCCCCAAGTTGTTTCGCCACCCCAAGATTGACGCTAGACGTCGGCCGGCAAAGCCAGCAGATCTTCGTGACCAACAATAGTGACCGAATCCTCTGCGGCTCGTCGCCAGGCGAGCCATTGATCAATGGTCGGCTGCGCCACCAGGCCCGTTTCGAGAACGGCCCGGCTCCAACCGCGATCGACTTCCTGTTGCAGATTGCCGTCATTCACATCGAGAACCCACGGGCTCTTGCCACGCCATACCGTATAACCCCTATTGCGAAATGCATTGGAGAGGGCATCCGACGCATCGGGTCCGGCGGCCGGACCGAAGCCCTTGTCCTGCTGCTGATGGGCATTGAAGGCCGCCCGCATAGCCGCGTCGGCATCGTGCTCCGGCAGCCAAGATACGATGCCGTCGTAAGTCAACGTCGTATAGAAGATGGATCGCTCCGTCACGATCGCGTCCACCATGCGATCGATAACAGAGACGGATACCAGATCGAAGAGTGCAGCCGCGGTGACCATGTCGGCGCCAGCAATCAACGATGCAATGTCACCGGTCGAGAAGTCAGCGGGCCGCGTGGCGACGTGGATATCCGCCCGCACCGACGACGCGTGCCCGCATCGGCGCTCGGCGTGTGAAAGAAGCAGGCCATCATGATCAACGAGCGTCCAATCCTGAGCGATTGCCAATTGCGGTGACAGACTGCGAAAGTTGGAGCCGGTTCCGCAGCCGAGATCCACGATCGAAAGCCGGCCTGCGTCGGCGACTCGCGCCGCAAGTTCGAAGCGCACCTGACAATTCACCGAGGCATGATCGGCAGGCTCACGCAGCGCCAACCACTCTGCCGAAAAGCCACTCATCGGATCTCACTCATCGACGTTATGACTCCGGCGACCGTTCGCGCGCAATCGTCCCACGTCGGCAGCGCCTGCCCGGCCTGCCAAGACGCGTCGGCCAGCCGCCGGCGCAGCAGATCGTCCTGAATGAGCCTGGCGAGTGCGTTACCCATCTCGTCAGCCTTTCCCGGCGCGACCATCAGAGCCGCTCTATCGGGCACGGTCTCGGGCATCGCGCCACCGGTTGTGCAGACGATTGGTAGTCCGCGGGCCAACGCCTCGCATAGCACCATACCGTATCCTTCAAACAGCGATGGCATCACAAAGATGTCCGATCGATCATACAGATCGTGCAGCACGTGGTCAGACACTTCGCCGGTCAGCGTAATACGGCTGCGCAAACCTGACCGCATAATGGCTTCGCGCAGTTCCGTCGCGCAGGTCATATCACGCGACGTCGAGCCGGCAATCGTCAGATGCCATCGATCGTCAGGAAGGCTCTTCAATGCCTCGACCAATGTTCCATAGTTCTTGCGCGGAATAATGGCACCGACGGCGAGCAATTGCAGGTCACCGTCACCACCTGCCGCCCTGGCTGCCGGCTCGGTTCCAGGCTCGGCAACGACCACACGATCGGCGGGAACATCATACTTCCGCTCCAGCAGTCGCGCCGTCGTGCGACTTGCGGCAATGACACGCCGAGCATGTGCCAGCGCCTGTTGCTCCAACGCCAGAAATTGACGCGACTGAGACGTCGTCAGACCCGTCTCGCAGGCCAGCGGATGGTGCACCAGGGCAATGAGTGGCTGTCGAATTCCATTCACGATTGCTGGCGGCATCGCGCCAAACGCCAGACCATCGACCATCAAGACCGTTTCAGGATGCAATTGTGCGAATGTGCGCTCCGTCGCAACCAGATCCTCCTCCTCGGGATACGGATAGGCGGCTGCCAGCTCGAGGCGGTGCGGCTGTATGCCGAATTGCGGTAGCGAGGCGAGCAGGTGACGCGCATATGCGTAGCCGCCCGTCGATGCCGTAATGTCACCAGGAATGGCGAATGCGACGTCAATCGCGCAATGCACCTTCATACCAGGCCTTTGCCAAATGCGTTTCACCCAGCGTCACGCGCATTCTTGCGAGTGTTTCGGATCCCGGCCCGAGCGCGCCATCCGCTATCATGTTCTTCAGTTCGTCAAATATGTAACGGGCGAGGAATTCCGTCGTTGTCAGTTTGCCGCGAAACTCAGGCTTGGTATCCAGATCCGAATAGCCCAGCGGCGAAAGCACGTCCTTCAATGCTACACTCGCCCGGCCGATATCGACGACAACGTTATGCTCACTCAATTCCTCGCGAAAGAAAGTAACGTCAACGACGAAAGTCGCACCATGCTTGTTCTGCGCCGGTCCGAAGAACGGATCCGGCAAACTGTGTGCAATCATGATCGCATCACGAACTTCGACAGCATACATAACAGCGGCGCTCCAGTAATGTGGATCGGCTTAGTCGGTCGTCGCAGAGTAGGCAATGACCGGTGGCACAGCTTGATAATCCTGATTGAGGACGATTGGAAGGCTCTCCGGTGCTTCATCAAATGCGATCTCGTCGCGCACGAGATGATCGAGCACAGGGTCAGCCAGTAGCTCCAATGCTGCTTTGAGACGCCGCCGGTGCGTCCAGCGTGGCCGCATGGCAGGCGCGACGCGCCCGACCTGCGATGCGACGATCCTGAGCCGTTTGCTGTGAACACGTCCGCCCAGGTCCACGGTCACTGGCTTTGTGCCGTACCAGCTCATTTCAACAACCGTTCCCTCCAGACCGGCGCACGCAATCGCCGTTTGAAGGCCAGCCGCTGACGCGCTGGTGTGAAAGACGACGTCGCAATCGGTTGGCTGATCTCCGGGCAGCGCAAACGTGCAGCCAAAATCCTCCGCTACAGCCAGGCGGTCCCTATTGATGTCGATCACGGTTACCGACGCTGCAGGCAATCGTGCGACAAGCCGCGCCGTCAGCAATCCGACAATACCGGCACCGACAACCGCCACCTTGGCACCAGGCAGTGCAGCGGCGTCCCATACCGCATTCAGCGCGGTTTCCATGTTGGCGGCCAAGGTAGCCCGCCGCAGCGGCACCGCAGCCGGGATCTGAATCAGCGCATCCAATGGGACGACAAACTGCTCTTGATGCGGATAGAGACAAAATACACTCTGACCGAGCATCTTCTCCGGGCCTTCGACAACCCGCCCCGCCGCCGAATAGCCGTATTTGACTGGAAACGGAAAGTCTCCGTCTTGATAAGGCGCGCGCATCACCGGCCACTCGGATTCGGGAACCGCACCTTGTGAGACGAGACGTTCTGTTCCGCGACTAATTCCCGTGAAGAGCGTTTGGACGCGCGCGTGTCCGTCACTCACGGGTAACAAAGTCTCGAGTTTCATCTCGACGCGTCCTTGAGCGACGTGCCAAAGGGCTTTGCAGGTGTGACTTCGCGAGGCGGACTGTTGGCCAGTGTTACTAGGCGGGCTCATGACGACTGGTTCGAACCAAGAGGGTTGAAGAAGCGGCTTATGCAATTGCCAACCGAACATATCACAGAGCGGGACGTCAAATACGGCATCCGAATGATGACTCCGGCAGGGCTGCAATCGCTCGACAGCCTCCGCAGGAGACGACTGCTGGTTCTGGTATTAAATGTCGCAAGCTATGCCGCCATGCTGTTCGTCGCAGCTCGCATCCTCGGTTCCGGCGGTTGGACCGCGGTCGAAGTCGCGATGATCATCGCCTTCGGCATCGGCCTGCCCTGGACGGTTTTGGGATTCTGGAATGCCATCATCGGTCTGACCCTGCTGCACGCGACCAAGGATCCTCTGAAGGCCGTGGCGCCGTTCGCAGATGCTGGAGACCGAGCCACACCCTTGGCCCTGCGCACAGCCGTCTTGATGACGCTGCGCAACGAAGATGCGGCCCGGGCGATTGGCCGGCTGCGCATCGTGCAGGAAAGCCTTGATGCAACCGGAGAAGGCGGCAGCTTCAGCTACTTCGTTCTCAGCGATACGAATGATCCTGTTATCGCCGAGGAGGAAGAGGCCGTCGTTGCTGAATGGCAGGCCGTCGTGCCGCCAGAACTGAGCGCCCGCATCGAATACCGCCGCCGAGAAGAGAATACCGGATTCAAAGCCGGTAATGTCCGAGACTTCTGTGCCCGTTGGGGCGGCAGCTACGATCTGATGCTGCCGCTCGACGCCGACAGCCTTATGGCAGGCGATACCATCGTTCGGCTGGTTCGTATGATGCAGGCCTATCCGCGCATCGGCATTTTGCAAAGTCTTGTCGTCGGCATGCCGTCAACAAGTGCCTTTGCGCGCATCTTTCAGTTCGGCATGCGGCACGGCATGCGCTCCTATACAATGGGTCAGGCTTGGTGGGTCGGCGAATGCGGCCCGTTCTGGGGACACAACGCCGCCGTCAGAATCCGACCGTTTCTCGAAGACTGCGAATTACCGGTTCTCAACGGTGAACCACCCTTCGGCGGCCCGGTGTTGTCACATGACCAGTATGAAGCAACGCTCATGCGCCGTGCCGGCTATGAAGTTCGCGTGTTGCCGCAGGAAGGCGGAAGCTGGGAGGAGAACCCGCCGACCATTCGTGAATTCCTGCAGCGCGATGTCCGTTGGTGTCAGGGCAACATGCAGTATCTCGGCCTGTTGGCGACACCGGGGCTCTATCCCATCAGCCGATTTCAGCTTGTGTGGGCGATATTGATGTTTGTGGGTATTCCGGCCTGGACACTGATGATCGCGCTGTTGCCAATCGCGACGTGGCAGACCCAGAACAATGCCGACTTCCCAGGTGGTCTTGCCGTCGGTCTCTATATCGCGTTCTTCATCATGTACCTCATGCCCAAACTCGCCGGCCTTGTAGACACGCTTCTCACGAAGGGCGGTGTGATGCGATATGGTGGATTTCTCCGCTTTGCTGCGTCTGCCGTCATTGAGTTGATCTTTTCGTTTCTTCAGGGTGCCGTTTCGACGATTCGTACGACCGTATTCATGGCAGGGCTGCTTTTCGGCGTGCGGGTCAATTGGGGCGGCCAGGCCCGCGACAGTTACGGCCTGACCGTAGCATCGGCCTCCCGGGCATTATGGCCGCAAACGCTATTCGGCGTCATCATCTGCAGTGCCTTGATCTTCATCGACCCGACCGTGTTCTATTGGAGCCTGCCATTAACGATTGGATACATCCTGGCAATGCCGTTTGCTGTGATATCCGCGCATCCGGCCGTCGGCCGATGGATGCGTTCAACGGGCTTGGCCGGCATTCCCGAGGATTTCGATCCACCTTGGGAAGTGCAGCGCGCCGTGGACGAGCACCGGTCCGCTGACCAGCCGCACGGAGAGACATAATGGTGTCCCGCGCGCTCGATGGGATATTTCGATCATTGCGTATCTATCACGGCGACAAAGACCGCAATGCCGCGATGGACCGGCTCTATTCACGGTTCCTAAGTCCAGGCGATCTGGCATTCGATATCGGCAGTCATGTTGGTGACCGTGTCTCGTCCTTCCGACGCCTGGGCGCACGCGTTGTCGCTGTGGAACCACAACCGCTCGCTCTCCGCGCATTGCGGTTGATCCACGGCCGGGACACCCAAGTCAATCTAATCAACGCAGCTTGTGGCGCGCGACCCGGATCACTTCGTCTGCGAGTCAACTCCGCCAACCCAACCGTCTCGACAGCATCGCGAGACTTCACCAATGCCGCTCGAGATGCGCCGGGCTGGGAGGGACAAGCCTGGGACACCGAGATCGAGGTCGCTTGCGTAACGTTGGATCAACTGATCGACTCCTGGGGCCCGCCCCGTTTCACCAAGATCGACGTCGAAGGCCTTGAAGCAGATGTATTGCAGGGGCTAACGCATCAGTTGCCGGTACTGTCCTTCGAATTCACGACGATCCAGCGCGATGTCGCGTATCAATGTCTTCGGCGCCTGATGGTCCTCGCTCAGTATCGCTTCAACGTTGCCTTGGGGGAAAGTCAAAAGCTCGCGTTTGACCAACCGATCAGCCATATCGATATGCAGCGCTACATTGCCGATCTGCCTCACGCGGCCAATTCTGGAGACATCTATGCCCTACTCTGTGACGCTTAAGGCCGGTTCGCTAAATGTCTCCTGTCTCGCGGCGCTAACCCTGGCGACCATTGTCATCCATCAGAGTTCGGCGGCATCGTCAGAGGAGGCCACAAAAGCTGTCACGGTGACAAACACGAGTGAGCCTGTCCTCTGCGCGGAGAAGGACAATGTCACACTGACTTTCTCAGATGCACACGTCCGACGTTTCCGGATCGAAGCCGCCCACCCGGTCTATCTGACGTCTCTCCAGCGCGACAATTGGAAAGCGGACTGGACGAATTGCGACTTCGGCCCCGATCCGCCCCGCCCCGCAAATGCACCGCCACCGAAGCCGCCGCAAAGGGTGACACTCTACGAGGAGCCCGCACAGTGGCTCGTCGGCTGGCGCTTTGAGCACTTCTGGCGCCCGGCCACGGCAACCGTTCGCATCGGCGATCGCCGCGAAAAGGGCTTGCATCTGCTGCAACTTTGGCAGATCCGACCGAACGGAGGCGAAGAAGTTGTCGTCCTCTATCCTCAGGATGGTTATTGGCGCGCGCGCCCGCTCGGCCCAAAGGGCCGGGACCTGACCGCCTTCGGTAGCTCGTTTCTGATTGGGCCGGTTGAGATTGACGGTCGGCCACTTGTCCGCCTGAACGACGTCACCTTCGATCCCAAGAAGCGGGAGTTTATATTGGCCTTCACGGCTGGCGGGACCGCAGTCGTCTCGTTCGCCGAGATGAATGCCAACCGCACGGCGCTTGACGTGACATTTGACAAACCGATCGGCGGCCGCCCCTTCGCCGCCCTCCGTTCAATGTATGTGACAGAGTTCAACAACGACGTTGCGCGCGTCGCGGTGCGCTCACCGCAGTCTCCCGGCTGGCAGCAAAGCGACATCATGACGTTCAAGGGCGGGAACGTGTCCGATCTCTGGGCCGGGCGTACCGTGCCGTCGCACCACAACACGAGCTCGCCCGATATGGTATTCAAGGCCTTCCGCTGATCCAGGCCTTGAGGACCTACCAACGCAGCGTCGCCGTTGCCGCGATGGCCTGAGGTTGGCCATGAAATAGCCGTTCAAGCCGCTCGACAATGACGACTCCATCCGGCATCACGGCCTGACGATGGATACCTTGACCGACAAAAAGTGCATCGAGGCCGTAGGCGACGGCGCCGGAAATGTCTGTGCGTACAGCATCGCCAATCGCCAGAATCCGATGCTTGTCCACCTTTGTGCCGCGTAGCTCCTCAGCATTGCGATGAGCTGCTTCGTAGGCGGTTGCAAACGGCTTCCCGGCCCAGTGAACATGACCGCCCAACTCCTCGTAGACCTGTGCAACCGCGCCTGCGCATGGCAACAGATCTCCGCCGACATCAACGACCAAATCAGGGTTGGCACAGATCAAAGCAAGCTGCCGGTCCAAGGCCGGTCGCAGGCGATCTTTGTAATCCGCGCCAGTTTCGGCCCGGTCATGCACCAGTCCCGTGCAGAAGATCGCGTCTGCATCCTCCATTGCAACGCGTCCAATGCCAGTTTCGTCAAAGACATCCAGATCGCGATCGGGGCCAATATGATGGACCTGCCGAAAGCCTTGCGAGTGCGCATACTGAAGTGCCAGATCCCCCGATGGTACGATGGCGTCCCAGGACGTCTCGGGAACGTTTTTTTCAGCAAGGACCCTGGCGACGACAGCCGCTGTGCGCGGCGCGTTCGATACGAGAATAACCGTCCCGCCGGCGTCTCGGAATCGGCGCAACGCAGCGCAGCCTTCGACATAAGCCGTCCGTCCATTGTGAACGACGCCCCAGACATCGCAGAACAGAACATCATAGCGGGCCAACAGGTCTGCGGCCTCATCGATGATCGGAGGAGCACTGGTTGAACTCAAGATCGTAGTCCCGCAGGTCTTGTGGAAGTGAACACGCCGTCATGGACTGGGGTCGCGAAAAACGCCGTAACGGAAGCCGGCGTAGGACACGAACATGGCAATCAGAGATGCGACGACGACAGCGGCGATCGCATGGGTCTGCGGTCGAATCAAGAGAACCACGACAAAGATCACGTAGTTGACCAATTGAGCCATCCACGAAACCGCCGCGAACTGTAGGAACTCGGCGACCGTCGGTGAATGACGATAGGCGAACGTAATCGTCCGATTGATTAACCACGACACGACCATCGCAACCGCGATCGAGAATGGCCTGGCGATGACAGCCGACAACGATAAGGACCACGTCAGGAACTGCAGGACGGCGATATCCGTGATGAGTGCCAACACTCCGGCGAGCACAAACCCGCCGTAGTGACGCAGATACGATGGAGCTCTCGATGTTCGTGCCCTCATGAGCGTTGATCGACCCCACAAAGCGTCATCCAGTCGATTGTTCCGTTCGCGCTGGAGCGCAGCGGATGCAGGATGCGCTCTGGCAATTCTGCGTTCGACATCAAGGCCTCATACTCGTCTTCACGCCGCTCGACAACGGAATCAAGCCGTCGCAGTGCCTCATCAATCCGGCCGGGATGGCACATAACCAGATGACACCTGCCCGGTGATATCATGGCTGCCCGCAGCTCTTCGTTGTAGGGCCGCCGCCTGGAGAACGACGACGCGCCGGCAAACGTATCATTCGTCGGCAAACGCCGTCGCATAATCTCCCGACGGAACCCTGCCGTCAGGGCGGCGATCCCGACGGCCTTGCCGATGTCCCAGCGACGACGGCAGATATTCATGAACGTATCAGACGGCGAGCGAATCAACGGCGGCTGCGACCACGCGAAATCCGCGAGCGCATCGACCAAAGCCTGCCGGACGACGGGCAGCGCGTGCACATGCTGATGCCCGTCGAGAACATCGGGTAGCGTCCCAACGTCGGCTTCAAAGCGCGCAATTTGAGCAGCAATTTCACCTCGAAGTTCGGCAGCGTCCAGATGCCGCAGCATCGACCGCCGCACCAGCCTGTCTATGCCAGGAAATGTCCCATGTGGGGCAAAGCGAGGCATCTTTGTCAGAGGTTGACCGAGTGTCAGATTGATATGCAGACCAACCGCAATGCGCGCCCTCAGGTCATTCGTGAGATACGCGGCACTGCGCGACCAGGCTGAAGTCGTCACCATCGCACTCGTCGCCGACAGCCGCCGATGCAAGGCCAGTTCAACAATCGCCGCACTGACAGCCTCGGTCAGACCAAAATCATCGGCGCAAAGGATAACGGCGGTCATGCTGTCCTTGTCGGGCGGTCCTTATCGGGCAGTCCTTATCGGCAAGTGCGTCCCCGAAACAGCGGCAGCGCTACGGCCAGGAGGAATTCATCCGTCAACTCTCTCCGTAGCGACGTCCTGTTCGCCAGGCGCAGATGCGCGCGGTGATCGATATTCCTCCGTCCCAAGTTCTTCCGCGACAAAGAACAACGGGCGCGCTTTCACCTCTTCGTAGATGCGGCCGATGTACTGGCCAAGCACGCCTAGGGATATCAGCTGCACGCCGGAGAAGAACATGACGGATATGATCAGTGACGGAAATCCCGGCAAATCAATGCCAAAGACCAGCGTGCGAAAAAGAAATGCTCCGGCATAAACCAAAGCAAATAGTGATATGATGACGCCGAGCAAAGACCAGACCCGCAGCGGGATTGTCGTGAATGATGTCAGCCCGTCAACCGCAAATGTGAACAGCTCGGTGAAACTCCACTTCGATCGTCCGTGTCTGCGTTGCACGACGGTGTAGGGCACGCCAACGGACTTGAAGCCGATCCACGAATAGAGCCCCTTGTTGAAGCGTGTCCTCTCACCGATCGAGTTGAGGGCATCCACCGCCCGGCGGTCCAGCAGTCGAAAATCTCCCGCACCCTCGGGAATGTCGGCATCGACAAGCGCGTTGTATGTTCGGTAAAAAATCTTTGAAAAAAATCGCCGCAGAGGACCGTCGGTTTTGCGGTCGATGCGTTGGCCAAAAACAACCTGGTAGCCTTCCCGCCATCGTTCAATGAATTCGCTGATGGTCTCCGGCGGATGCTGCAGATCGGCGTCCATCAGCACAACCGCACGCCCCCGCACATAGCGCAGCCCCGCCGCCGTCGCGATCTCCTTGCCGAAATTGCGACTGAGCGAAATGGCGCGGAACTGCGGGTTGAGCGCATGCGTGTCACGAATTTTGGTGAGCGTTTCGTCGGTCGAACCGTCATCAACGAAGATGACCTCCCACGCAACGTCGAGCTGCGCAAGCACCGGCTCGAGCCTGCCAATAAGCTCAGGCAGCGCTGCGGCTTCGTTGTAGACCGGAATCAGGACGCTCAGCGTTGGTTGTGACATGCGATCGACGGGTTTGCTTTCACTGGCAACAGTCGACATCGCGACCGTGCGATCATGCAATCATAACACCGGATTGGTCGAATTCATGGTTCGCCCGGTAACAAGGTTGAGAAGGCAGCTGCCTTGGCTGGCGATCAGCCTGGAATTGCTCACGTCGCCAGATGTCGCGCCACAAAAGCAACGATCGCCTCGCCAAGTTCGTTGGGTCGTTCAACCGGAATCATATGGCCGGCATTCAACATATCCACCCGGTCCGCCCGAGAGAACCGCGACGTGAGTTCATCGACGACTGCGGAATTGAAGAACACGCGATCCTGTAAGCCTGAAATGATCAACGTCGGAACAGCAATGGATTCATAATTGACGCTCCAGTCTGCTGTCGGCCCGGACTTCAGCAGCAACAGTCCCGGATCATCGGCCGCACACGGCGTATAACCACCAACGCCCAGAAACTCAGCCCGGTTTTGCTTCTGCCACTCCTCATTCATCAGCAAAGGACTGTAGAGATCCTTGAGCAGGTTCATACCGCCGGTTTCGGCCGCCCGTACGACCGCATCATTGACCCAGTCCAGGCGCGGACCGGCCTTTCTCAAGGTATTGATCAAAACCAATCCGTCAGCCGCGCCGTTTCCGCCGGCCAGATGAACCTTGAGCGCAAACAACCCACCAATCGACAAGCCCACATGGATCGGCCGCACCGGGCGTACATGATCAAAAAGCGTGACGGCATCGGCCACGATTTGAGCCTCGTCAAACCGCGCAATGGTGTAGTCGCTCCCGGCCTGGCCACGCAGGTTGTAGATCAACCAGCCATGCCCCGCCGCCTTCAGGCGCTCGCCGAGGCTAGCTGTCCACATTGACATATCGCCGCTCAGGGCATTGAAGCAGACAAATGTTTTGCCGCCATCCGACGGTTGGACGTAGTCGTAGGCAAGCGTATTGCCTGGCGATAGGGTAAGCGTCGGCATTGTGCCTCCTCCTGTTCGAAGTGCTGGCCGATCAGGCTTGTTAATCGGCTTCACGCCACGCCGGATACACTAACTCGAAAATTTCGGATCAATGCGACCATTTCCCAGACCGCTCGAAAGATTGCATCTGGGATCATATGCCATGCCATAACCGCAAGGGCCCTTTGCCGCGACGCGCGCAATTGCCTCGTGCGGAATTGTTCATCAGAATACATAAACGAGCCTGACCCAACCATCATCAGAGAGCGTTATGCGAATAGGACTGATCCATGCCGTAGCCGTCGCAATGCAGCCCATTACTGATGCCTTCCAGCGCCATTGGCCAGAAGCCGAAATGGCGCACTTGCTCGATGATCGCCTATCGGTCGACCGCGCGAAGGATGACGATCTGAGTCCGGCCATGTTTGATCGGATTGCAGCGTTGGCCAACTATTCAGTGGCCAATGGAGCCGATGGCATCCTTTATACTTGCTCGGCCTTCGGTGACGCAATTCAGGCCGTCGCCGACGCAAAGTCCATGCCCGTTCTGAAGCCCAACGAAGCCATGTTCGAGTCGGCCCTGCAGCAGGGCGACAATATCGGCATGCTGGCCACGTTCGAACGTTCAGTCCCGTCGATGGAGGATGAGTTTCGACAGATGACGGCCGGCGCAGGCAAAGCCTCCCGGATTCGCACGGTCTGTGTGCCGTCAGCCATGGCCGCCCTGCAGACGGGCAACCAAGACGGCCACAACAAACTACTGGCGGAAGCCGCCAGCGAACTCAGCGACTGTGACGCCGTCATGCTGGCACAGTTTTCGACATCAGTGGCTCAGCCGGCCGTAAGCGAGGTCCTGCCTTGCCCGGTGCTGACCAGCCCGGACAGCGCTGTGACAAAGCTGAAAGCAATGCTCCAGACCTGACAATCGGAGATGGAGTGGCCAGAAGATCCAGTTTGAATGCACAACAAATCCTGTGCCACGCGAGACAAGAATGACGAATCCCCCTCTCTCCCGCGGCGCGCTCGACGGCTTGATCGTTCTGGAACTCACGACCATGTTGGCCGGGCCGTTCGCCGGCATGCTGCTTGCGGACCAAGGCGCACGGGTGATCAAAATCGAACCGCCCGGTGGCGAATCAACCCGCCAGGTCGGCCCTCATCCCGACGGTGCCATCGCTCCAAACGAGGGGGGCTATGGTGCCTACTTTGCATCGATCAACCGCAACAAGGAGTCTCTGACGCTCGATTTGAAGTCACCGCAGGGGAAAGACATCTTCCGGCGCCTCGCAGCGCAATCGGACGTCCTGCTGGAGAACTACCGCGCCGGCGTGATGGAACGGCTCGATCTGTCGTACGAAAGCCTGCGTGCCGACAACCCCAAGCTCGTCTACGCAGCGTTACGCGGCTTCGGCGATCCGCGAACCGGCGAAAGTCCGCTCGTGCACTGGCCGGCCTACGACGTGGTCAGTCAGGCGATGGGTGGCTTGATGGCGATTACGGGAACACAGAAGGGCGGAGAGCCGACGAAAGTCGGCCCAGGTGTCGGCGATCTCATTCCGGCCATGCAAAGCGTCATCGGTATCCTGGCTGCGGTGTGGCGCGCCGATCGCAGCGGTCACGGACAGCTTGTCGATGTCGGGATGGTCGACTCGGTGCTGTCGATTTGCGAGCGCGCCATCTACCAGCGCTCCTATACCGGCGCCATAGCCGGGCCAGAGGGCAACGGCCATCCTCTTCTGTGCCCGTTCGGCATGTATCCCGCCAAGGACGGCTACGTTGCGATCGGCATTCCGAGGGATGACTTCTTTGCACTATTTGCCGACCTGATCGGGCAACCCGAACTCAAGACGGATCCGCGCTATACCAAGAACGATGAGCGGGTGCGCCGACGTGACGAGGTCGAAGCCATTGTGACCAACTGGACATCCGCACGAACCAAGTCCCAGATCGCAGAGATCCTAGGTGGCAATGTGCCGTTTGGGCCGATCCAAACGGCTGACGAAATCATGGGAGCCGCACATACGGCCGCGCGCGATATGCTTGCCGAGGTGGAGCACCCCGGCACCGACCGCACTTACACGCTCGTCAATACGTCAATCAAACTGACGGATACGCCGGGCGGCATCAAGCGACGCGCGCCGCTGGCCGGAGAGCACAACTCGCAGGTATTGGCAGACTTCGGGTTCTCGCCGACAGAAATCGAGATAGCACAGCGATCAGGTGCCATCGACTAGAGGACGAACACAATGAAGATTGCTCAGTTGACCAAGTTCGGTCCGCCACACGAGGGCTTGGCCTGTGTCGAGATCGATGATCCCGACGCGCCGGCTCAGGATGAAGTCCTGGCCCGGGTCGAGGCATTCCCTATCAATCCGGCTGATCTCTACCAATGCGAAGGCGTCTATGCGATTCGGCCGGAGTTGCCGGCAACCTTGGGCGCCGAAGGCGTCGGCGTCATCGCGGCCGTCGGCTCCGCCGTTGACAGCTTACATGTCGGCGACCGCGTGATTTTTCGCGATCGGGACAATTGGGTGCAGCGCAAGACGGTGATGGCAAAGGACGTCATCAAGCTTCCCGGCGTTTTTCAA
>JBPCWB010000483.1:0-2540 GCA_051009955.1 Hyphomicrobiaceae bacterium
CGGAGACGCTGGCACCTGTTGCCATGTTGCGCGTGTACTGCTCGTGGCCCGGCGTGTCCGCAACGATGAACTTTCGCCGTTTGGTCGCGAAATACCGGTAGGCAACGTCGATCGTGATGCCCTGTTCACGCTCGGCCTTGAGGCCGTCAATCAGCAAGGCGAGGTCCGGCGCGTCTCCCGTCGTTCCATGCCGCCGGCTGTCATTCGCCAACGCAACCAATTGATCGTCGGGAACAAGCGCGAGATCGAACAGGATCCGGCCGATCAGCGTACTCTTGCCATCGTCGACGCTGCCGCAGGTCATGAAGCGCAGGACGTCCTTGTCCGGCTCTGCGGATAATTGACGGGCTTCTTGCCCGACATCGCGATTTGCTCCATGTCGCAAGGTCTCACCCATCAGAAGTAGCCTTCCTGCTTCTTCTTCTCCATGGAGCCATGGCTGTCATGGTCTATGACCCGCCCCTGACGCTCTGAGAACCGGCTCGACTGCAGCTCGTCGATAATTGCCTCGACACTCTTGGCCTCGGACTCGACGGCCGCGGTAAGCGGATAGCAGCCAAGCGTCCGAAACCGAACCTGCTTCATTTCGGGGCGCTCGCCGGGTTGCAGCGGCAGGCGATCGTCGTCGACCACGATCAACATCCCATCGCGCTCGACGACTCGCCGTTCCTTGGCGAAATAAAGCGGAACCACTTGAATATTCTCGGCCAGGATGTAGTGCCAAATATCAAGCTCAGTCCAATTCGACAGCGGAAAGACGCGAGCGCTCTCACCCGGTCCGTGACGACCGTTGAACAGTGACCACAACTCGGGGCGTTGCTGCTTCGGATCCCAGCGATGATTGGCGGATCGCATCGAAAATATACGCTCCTTTGCCCGGGATTTCTCTTCGTCGCGTCGCCCGCCACCGATCGCACAGTCAAATCCGTGAGTGTCCAGGGCCTGTCGCAGGGCCTCGGTCTTCATGACGTCTGTATAGACCGCGCTGTCGTGCGAGATTGGTGAGATGCCTTGGGCCAGGCCATCTGGGTTGGTGTGCACGTGCAGCGTCAGGCCCAGCCGTGCCGCCGTCTCATCGCGAAATGCGATCATCTCGCGAAATTTCCAGGTCGTATCGATATGGAGCAGCGGAAACGGTGGCGGTGAGGGGTAAAACGCCTTCATCGCCAAGTGCAGTAACACCGTGGAATCCTTGCCGATGGAATACAGCAAGACGGGGTTCCGGCACTCCGCGACCAATTCGCGAAATACGAATATGGACTCGGCTTCCAGGTCGCGAAGATAGGCTGTCAACATCGATCACTTTGTAGTGGTATCGGCAAGCACGAGGATTTGATTCTAGTTGCACGACTGGACACGTTCGTCCACCCAATCATGTGCCCTGCGGTCGACTTTTCTGTGCACGGCCGGTGTGGCTGTCAACGACCGATGCCGGTATCCACGCACGTATAATGTGTCGTGGATTTCACTGCCGTTACGGGACGTTAGGTCAAAATTCGGGGCGTTTGGTCTCCATCTCCATGTATGCGACCGATCGGCGCGACGGTGCGGGTCACGAGTGCAGCACTGACAGCCATGCCGTCCTGAATTCATCACCTGTTGCCGCCCAAAAACCGGATGATCCTCAGCACGCGTGAGTTGGTCGTACGTCGTGTCTCGTGACTTTCTTCGGATGGGAACCGAATGAAGCTGCTACAAATTGGAGCCTCACGCTCCGATTTGTCCCTGCTAAGGTGCCGGATCTCTATTGCAGAAATAATGTGTCATATCAAATAATGCAGGACACCAATCAATTACTCTTCATTGCTGCATTTGCCGTCGTCTTCCCCTTGTTTTGGCTGGCGATCGTCTTTTTGATTTCACGCCTCAGTGGATGGGCAAGTGTGGCTCGACAATATCCCGCCGATGGTCCGGTTGCGGGCGAACGATTTCATTGGTGCAGCGCCCGATTCAGGGTCTTTTCGAATTACAGCAACTGCCTGACGGTGACCGTCGCCACAACCGGCGTGCACGTGCAGCCTTTCGTGCCATTCCGAATTGGCCACAGTCCGATCTTCATCCCCTGGACGGCCGTGCAGGAGTTTCGTCGATCGAATTATTGGATCACGTCAGCCGTGCTGCTGAAAATCAGAAATCGTAACGGCGGCTGGCCGACAACCGTTACGCTCTATGGTCGGCGGATGGCGGGCAGTCTTGAGAAGAGTTACGAACGCGGGCGAACGCGAACGTAATGCGTCCCGCGGTCTCCGGACCACCACGGATAGTCTAGTTGGACCGTGGCAAACTCTCAGCAGGAGTCGCGAACCCCCATAGTCGAACAAGTGTCTCGCGACCACGGAGCTTGACCTCCCCAAGATCGCGCCAGTGCTCGTCCGGCCGATCAAGCGCCTCGCGAATGATCGCATCGGTCGCTAGGAGCTTGAATTCCATCGCCTTGGTCGATTGTTCGACGCGTGCCGCGACGTTGACTTCGTCGCCAATCACCGTGAACTCCAGCCGACGTTGATCGCCGATGGCACCGATGACGACATCACCCAAAT
>JBPCWB010000484.1:0-4231 GCA_051009955.1 Hyphomicrobiaceae bacterium
GGCCCTGCCTCAAACCACGGTGATCCCGGACCGTAGGCCGTCGAGTGGCCGTCGGTATCAATCCGAATCCGACCTTCAATCAGGCAACGGATGCCAGGTCCCTGGTGTGTATGCAGGAAGGCGCAGCCCGAAGGTGGAAATGCGACGCTATCCAGCCGCAGCAAGTGGTCAGTTGCCACATCGCCCTCGAGAACGTGCGCTTCCATCCGCAGGGTGCTGCGATCGCCCATGGCCTCGGGTACAGCATCGGCCGCATCCAACTCCCATCGCCACAAACAGGCGCCGTCGTCACCAGCCGTGATATCGAGCTGATCGAGCGTGACAGATCCGTCATCACGTTCCAGCCGGGCGCCACCGCGATTAACCGCTCCTGCTGCAACGTAAATTGCGCGAGGCAGCACCTTCGCGCTTCTGAACGGCTGGCCGCCGCGCAGGACATCTTCAAACTGTCGGAGAACCAGGGCCATGCATCATGCTTTCTTCGATTTTGTGTGTCTGACGTCAGGTCACCAGTCAAACGCTCGCGTCAGCAGTATACATCACGGAGTGGGGGAAATGTCGGTGCTCTGCTGGGCCGCCCTGCCGGGAGCAATCTAGTCCATGACCGCCCACGCCATGTCTTCGTGGCCGGTCGCGTAGGTGATGTTTGTGATGGCAGGGTTGCGATTGATCTGCGCGCGGCCATAGAGGGGATGGCGCATGCTACGCACTTCGTGCTCCAGTTTGAACACCGGCGCACCATTGGCGGGATCAACAATATCCACGAACCTATATTGATGTTGATTGCTTTCCTGCGTAATCAGTCCTTTCTCCAACAGGCGTCCGTGCGGTCCGGAGAAGTCAGCAATGTAAATCGCGATATGATGACCATCAAATTCGCGCTGTTCGCCGCTGCGCTCGGCGAAGCGCAATTCCTGGTCGGCACCCACGACGACACTGGCGCAGAGGCCGCTGTCGATTTCGCGCACCTGCGACGGGGCTCCCAGATAGACCTGGTAGAACCTGGCGATCGCCGCGGCGGAGCCGGCAGGCACATCGAGCTGCACATAGGGCATGCCAAGATTTAGTCCTGGAAATTGCGGATTGGGCTCATAGCAGCGGATCTGGTTGCCCCACGGGCAGGTAACCGCGACATGATCTTCGGCCTCAGCGAATGAGAACTGCGTTCCTTGCAGTTGGTCTTTGACGAGCTCCAGGCGATTCAATAATTCCGACCGCCCGGGGATAACAAGACCGGTATGACCACGCAGAACCTGCGCCTGGCCGGTCGGCAAGTGGAATTGACTGCGCCCGACGTTGACCCACATGTTCACCGTTCCGGTGACGAGATAAGGGTCGCGCGTCAGGCCAAGGCCCATGATGTAGAACGCCACCGCCAATTGCTGGTCCGGCACCCGCGTATTGACATGTTCGAGGCCAACAATATTGCCAATGTCCTCGGCTGCGCGATCAAACTCCGGCATATCGGGTTCCTCCCCCTGCATTGGTGCCGCTCCATCAACACGCGCAATCATGACATGGCGTGACGGAATTTGCGACGATCGAAGACGATACGACTCATAAGAACATTGCGCGAGCGGCAGCACTCTGCAGCAAACCGCCGCGACCATGGCAGACCACCTGTCAGGCGATCTTTCCCGGCTCTTGAGGCACATCGTCAGATTCCGCGATCAGTTATAGGCCGGCAGACCTGATGGAGGCCTTGATTCACATCATCGAATAATTCTCAGCCTGTGCAATCGCCCGGCGACGCGGAGATTGGCGAAAGGGCAGCTCCCGGCTATGGCGGGCCAACCGGTCCATGGTTGACCGACGTATCGCCGTCGCCGTGAAGTCAATCTCGGTATGTCTTCTGATGGTGGTGTCGACTATGCCGAAGGTCCGTAGTTGGCCTGCACAACTTTTTCTATGCTGACACGCTGCGGCACGACGAAACCAGCTTTATAGCTCGCGAGATGGTTGCGTCCGAGATCTTGGCGCGTTGGATAGGTCATCGCACCTAACTTGGGGCACTGCCCGTACCTGTCTTGCTCACGTCAGTGGGATCCGAGGAAGGGAACCGCGAGCCCGTTGTATCAGTTTCTTAAGTGTCCGGAGGCCGCAGCATGGTACGTCGCTTCAACCGTCGCGAAGCAATTGGCTTGGGGATGTTCGCGGGGGCAAGCCTGGCCCTGCCGGCCTCCTTTACGGGGTCGCACAATGGCACCAAGCTTTGGGCAAAGGAGGCGACCAAAAGCGGCCGCTTCTTCGGTTATCGGCCATTCACGCAACCCCTCTACTTCCCTCCGGTTGCAACGGCACAGGACCATGGGTTCTTCGAAGAACAAGGACAGATATCGCCTCAGGATGTTTGGGCGCGCGGGCCGCAGCGGCCGAACGGAAACCCGGAAGACGTAAATCACGGCATTGCGCCTGAGTTCGGCCATTGCGATGACTGGAACGCCATTACGCCCGGCAGATCGCACGAGAAAGAATTTCAACTCCATATCGAGGAGACGACGCAACGGTTTGTGCCGGGCGGGCCCGACACGCCTGTCTTCACCTATCGCGATGGTCAGACGCCTCAAGGCAAAGGGCGCACCCCCGGTCCGACAATTGTGGTTGATTATCAAGCCCCGGTCGTTGTGCGAAACTTCAATCACTTAACGAGAGGGCGCAGTGGCGAGAACATCGTAAATACGACAAATCACGACCACGAGACATCCATCCACTTGCACGGCGTCCATGCCCCGGCTCATTCTGACGGCTATCCTGATTTTTATACGCTGGCCGGCGAGGGGCGAGATTATTATTATCCCAACACGGCTCCACGAGAGACAGACATGTCCAAAGGGCCGCACGGGTTCGCGTCTGCATGCGAAGGGCCATTCGACACGACCTGGATTCCATCAACGTTATGGTATCACGACCATGCCATGGACGTGACCGGTTTCAATGTTGCCCGCGGCCTAGCCGGGTTCTATCTCGTCAGAAGCAAGAGAGAGGCGCAACTTTCTGAAATAGGCCGCATTCCGGCTCTCTTGGATGACGAAGGCAATCTCAATACCGACGGATTGGGCGGACCTCTGGATTTCGGGTTGGCGCTCGGCGACCAGATATTCACTGACGACGGCGCAATCTTCTATGATTTCCTCGACCACAATGGCCGGCTCGGAAACGTCCCAACAGTCAACGGTGTCGTACAGCCATTCCACAAGGTGGAGCGGCGCAAGTATCGCATGCGCATCCTCAATGCTTCGAACTCGCGCTACATGGAAATCCGTCTGAGTAATCGGCAAAAGATGCATATTATTGGCACTGACAGCTGGTTGCTTCCGGAGGCCGTCGAGGTGCGCAGATTCAATCTCGCACCCGGCCAGCGCCATGATGTGATCATCGATTTCCGGGGGGCACCGGATGACATCTTTCTACAAAATATCATGCACCAGGAAGACGGGCGTAAAGGAAAGGAGATCGATCCGCGTAAACGCATTACGTTGATGAAATTCGAAGTGTCGGGTCCGGATCACGACGAAATGGGTCTTCAGGATCGTGATCTCATTCGCGGTTACAAGGGCCAGTTTGATCCGGCATTGATCGGGGATCAGGAAGGTGAATTTGCCTTCATTCCACGTGAAATGGTGCACACGAAACGAGACTTCCGATTTGAGCGTTCAAACGGAGCTTGGGTCGTCAACAACCAACTCTTCAATCCGCGCCGGGCCGACGCCGTACCAAAGCTTGGCCTGGGCGCAGAACAATGGACCGTTGAGAACAGTTCTGGCGGTTGGTGGCACCCGATCCACTCGCACCTTGAAGGCTTCCAGGTGCGGTCCCTTGACGGTGGGCGAATTCGCCGAGAACGGCGCTTTAATTGCGACACTTTCAATCTCGAAGGTGGTAACAAAGCGAAAATCCGGCTCAAATTCCGATCATTCACTGGCCCGTTCGTGTTCCATTGCCATGCTATCGAACACGAGGATATGCGCATGATGGCGACACATGATCCGACGCCGGTCGATGGGACCAGTGGTGCCATTGATGCAGCCCCTCCGATGGATGGCGAGACTATGATTGCGTCGGAGCAATCCGGTGTCGTCCCCGATTGCATTGATCTAGAGCACGACAAGCGCCTCTACTTTGATGAGGTCGGTAACATTGAAAGACTGGAAGGTCGCGGGGTCGGATTTCCGGAATGCGAGTTCGACATGAGCCGCCGGGGAAATCGCGGATAGGGCATGGCGCAATGAAT
>JBPCWB010000485.1:0-4115 GCA_051009955.1 Hyphomicrobiaceae bacterium
TCTGCGTCTACAGAGAAGTCGCCGTGACAGGCCAAAAAGTTCAAAACCGGCCAAGAATTCTATGGAAGTATCGTTTGCGGTGCAGTTCCGAACGGAACAGGCAGAAAATATGGATTCAACAAATATCCCAGCAGCTACGGTCAGCATCGAATGCTACGCCTACTTGCGAAGTGACAGGTCCGACTAGTAGGGTTACTGGTCCGGGGTCGGCAGCGACGGATGGAACTTGCATTTGCCCAACGGGAACTCCGGGTGCCGGTCAATTTCCACAACTTGGAACTCAAAGGCCTTCGGGGGCTCGTCCATATTTTTGCCGGCTGTTTGACGGGGACTAGATCTGCGTCAAACGCAAATGGCAGATTATCCTGAATGACGGTAAGTGGTCCGTTGCGACAGGACCCGCGCCCCGCCACCAATATCGCGTCAGCGATTTAGTGCTTTGGGCCTTCTCGCCCGTCTGCGATGAGCACTTGTTCCAGCAGCAATTACCCTAGCAACGGACCCACGAGGTCACCGTACCAACTAGCAAGCGACAGGTACAGCATGGCGACCCTGACGTTCCAATGGCGCGGAAATGGCATGAAGCTGCTTTCGATCGCCATGCGGCATGTTGGTAGCCAACGGGGCACTCTCGCCTTTGCTCGCGCTGTCGATCATACTGGCCACAAGACCTATACGCAGGTCCGCCGGACGCTGTCACGCCAGGTCGGACTGCCGGTTGGCAAGACGGAACAGCTGGGCCGTCTTAAGAAGCGGGCAATATACGGCAGCATGCCGGAGTTCATTATAAAATCGACCGGGTCTCCACTTTCACTGCATCACTTCAATGCGCGCGAAACCGGCAAGGGCGTGAGGGCGCGCGTCTACAGCAAGAGCACACTGTTCCACTCCGCACTCTTCATTCCGCGCTGGAACAGTGAGGTGTTCTGGCGCAAGGGTGATCTGCGCTTTCCTGTCGAGCGAGTCGCCGGGCCGCATATCCCGCGCGAGATGGTGCGCTACAAATCGAGGGAAGCGTTTCATACATTTGTCTCGGTCAATCTTCCAAAGCGCGTCGCGCACGAAGTTCGGCGCTTGACGAATGGGCCCTCAAGAATCGCAAGTACGACGCGACGAAGCCGTGACCGGGTCCGCGCGATGTCGTGTTCACGCCCTACATGATTCCAATCGAGCGCGCGTTTGATCTCGGATCTCAGCTTGAGACCTATGGCCGACGCTGATGTCATGCGCGATGTCGGCAAGATCCGGGCGCGCGCCCGCGACCTCGACCGCAACCATCCGTACGCCCGCCAGGCCAAACGCGTATCGCGGCTTGGGACAATCGGGAAACGGCTCAAATATTCGTGCCGGCCGGATCACCGGTTTCTCGGTATCGATTTCGACGAGGCGTTTCGCTGGAGCCAAGAATTCGAGCGCGTTTGGGAAACCTATGCGCACGGCACCGGCTTCAACGCCGATGCGGCGCGCCGCCTCAACTTCACGCAAAAAATGGCGCTGGCGCACGACACTATGTTCGTCGATGGTGAAGCGCTCGTGACGGCGGAATGGGACATGAACCGCAAATGGCGCACCTGTTTTCAGTCGGTTGACGTCGATCGCCTGAGCAATCCGCATGGGGCACCGGAATCACGGCACTTGAAAGGTGGCGTTGTACTCGATCGACTGTCGGCGCCAGTTGGATATTTCATTCGCAACGGGCATCCCTCGGACTATGGCCTGGTAGATAGGCAAAACCTGACCTGGTCACTCGTGCATCGGTTTACGCCATGGGGACGCCCAATTGCGTTGCATGCGTATGAGCAGGAGCGACCGGGGCAGACGCGCGGCGTCTCGGCGTTGGCCAGCGTCATCTCGGCGATGAAGATGGGCCAGGAGTACACTGAGACAGCGCTACAACAAGCGGTCCTGCAGGCCTCCTACGCGGCCGTCTTGACGAGTCAGCAGAATTATCGCGATGCGCTCGAGGCGATTTCCGGCGTGCCGGCCGACGAAGCTCCGAGCTTGGTTGATCTGGCAGAGGACAACCTTGCCGCGGCGCTCGAGCACCACGAGCGGATTCGGTTGCAGTTTCAGGGCGCGCAAATCCCAGTGCTCTGGCCTGGCGAAGAACTCAAGATCATCTCGCCCGGTAACGGCGCAGCGGCGCTTGGCGAATTCCAGTCGCACGCAACACGAGAATACTCGGCAGGTGCTGGAACCGATCCGATCCAGGTCAGCCAGGACTACAGCAACGTCAGTTACTCGGCCGCGAAGATGTCCGCTGCAACGAGCTACCGGCAGTTCGAGGAACGGCGCGAGCGCCTAATCGCTTGCGTGGGGATGCCGATGGTCGCCGCCTTCCTCGAGGAACTGGTGTTCACCGGTGCGATCGATCTGCCCAAGGGCGTTAGCCCGCTCGACTTCTATGACGCGCAGGACGCACTGATCAGGGGCACGTTCATCACGCAAGGCGCGCCGTTGCTCGAGCCCGTGAAAGAGCGCCAGGCACAAAAGATCGGCCTGGAGATCGGATTGGAAACGCTGCAGGACCTGGCCGCAGCCGAAGGCAAAGACTACATCGAGATCGCCGATCAGCAGCAGCGCGAAGTCATGGTGCGCGAGGAGCGCGGTCTGCCGAACCCGGCATTGGCCGGAACGGCTGACACATTACTCGAGCACTCAAGCGATGACGCCACTGTTGGTGGCTAAGCTATTGAAGTCCTGTGCCCCACGAGCCGGGCATTGCACGATCTGGAACAAAATATCCAGATTTGCAACATGTCGTGGACTTCAATATCTGCTATCGACGGAACAGCGGTCAAAAAATTGATCGTGGCGCTTACGGTAGAGAAGGGCCATGAGCGGCCATCAGCAGTGAGCCGGTAGACGGGGTGATCTCCCGGCAGTACTTATCTAGTTTGACGCACTACTTTGTCCCTGATCAACGCCGGAGCTAACAATGTCGTTGAAAGCACAATGCGCATGCAAAGCCGTCTCGATTGAACTGGCTAATGATCCGCTTCGGTGTTTCGTTTGTCACTGCGACTATTGCCAGCGCATGACGGGTTCCGTGGGTAACGCTGTCGCAGTTTTCCGAGAAACGGACGTTGTTGCAATGTCGGGTGAAGTCATTGAACTCGATCCAAAGATGGACAAGTGGCCGGGGCTGATAAGATACGTATGCCCAAAGTGCTATTCGAACGTGCATTGGGTGAACCCGAAAGCGTATCCAGGATTTCGATTAGTGTCTCTCGGATGCCTCGACGATCCATCGGCCGTCAAACTTGCAAGCACGGTACAGAACCAGCATCGGCCAACGTGGTGCCCCCAACTAGATGCTACCGAAGCGTTTGACGCGTACCCGGAATAAAGCTGCTTACTCAATTGCTCGCGGAGCGAACCGGGTATTGATGTTGAAACCAGCAGTAATACGGATCGATCCTTCTTAGTCGGCCTTGGGTCAATTTGTTTAATCTGCAAGGTGATCACATCACGGCAGAGGATGCCCAAGAAGCGGACACGCCTTCCTTAACGTGCAATATTTTCCGTTCTATGTCGTGACCCTGACTAGAGAAAGTACCTGAAACAGCGCTAAGGCTGATTTCATCCTCTTACGCAAACGGCTTACCAATGTCTGCAACATCGTTGTGGGGGTTTTTGAGGTCGAGACTGTCTATCCGATAGTCCTGGTTTCCAATTAACAATGCAATGCGCTTGGCCGTTTGAGTAGTGCTAGCGGCAATGACGAGGAAACCAATAAAACACAGCAATCGCATACGCACCGGCCAACTTCTGGAACAACTTCAACGTAGACGCTATTCGATTGCCCACTTCACGGCAAGAAATCGAAGGGCTCGCGAAGATGGAGCATCGGAATGAACAGCGCAGCAAGCAAAGCGCGTCTGGTGCAAAATGTGATACGGAATTCTCCAACTGTCACACGTCTCTTGCCGTTACTGGCTACCATTTTGTAACAGAGTGCGCACTCGACGTTGCAATTGCTCCCACACTCGAGCGCGCACTCTGTGAAATCATTGGGAAAGCTTTTGCAACCTCTTCTTGAACTTTGCCGTGTTTCTCGGTTGGATCGTCAATTTGCCTGAACCCGGTCGCACCGGTGGGGTACAGGCTACGTA
>JBPCWB010000486.1:0-6292 GCA_051009955.1 Hyphomicrobiaceae bacterium
GCTGGTCGGCCCAGCGAAAGAACCGATCGGCGACATCACCCGAAGAGCTGTCCGACACGTCCGACACAGTAGGCGCTTCCGTTACCGCAGAACTGCTGCCGTCACGCCGCGGCCGCGGCGGCAAGTAGGGATTGGCCGGTCGGTACCCCGTCTCCGGCATCCGGGCGTATTCGTCACGATCCCTGACGAGTTTCGAAACAGCACTGCTCGGATCTCCCAGATCGCCGAAGTGGCGCGCACCGGTCGGGCAGGCCCGCACACAGGCCGGCTGGCGATCTTCCTCGGCGAGAGTTTCGTTGTAGATCCGGTCGACACACAGCGTGCATTTCTTCATTACGCCGTGGTGATCATCAAATTCGCGCGCACCATAGGGACAGGCCCATGAACAAAGCTTGCACCCGATGCAGGTGTCCGGATTGACCAGAACGATACCGTCCTCAGCTCGTTTATAGGACGCCCCAGTCGGACACACCGTGACACAGGCCGGTTCTTCGCAATGCAGACAGGAGCGCGGAAAGTGCACCGTGCGCGAATTGCTCCCGTCACCGACCTCGTAGCCATGGATACGGTTGAGCCAGGCGCCAACCGGGTCGTCGCCGTAGGGGTCGCGATCCGACAATGGTGCGGAATAGCCGCCGGTGTTCCATTCCTTGCAGCTTGTCGCACAGGCCTGGCAGCCGACGCAGGTATCAAGGTCGATGACCAGGCCGAGTTTCTTACCTGTGGTCTCGGGCAGCGCCGTCATGGTTTCGCTCCCCGCTCGTCGCGGCTGCCGAACGCCAGAACGTCGGGCCTCACGGCAGTTCTCGATGGCGCCAGCGGTGCAAACTGCGGACGGCTCTCCTCAATCTCGTTCGGTAGTGCCTTCTCGATCCGCACGCGTAGATCGTACCACGCGGCCTGACCCGTTATCGGATCGCTGTTGGCAAATCGATAGCCGCCTTCGCGTTCCGGCAGGAGCTGGGAGATCAGATGATTGAGCAGGAAACCTTTCTTGGCTTCGGGGGCATCCGGCGAAAGCCCCCAGGCGCCGCTGCGCTTGCCGATCGCATTCCACGTCCAAACGGTGTCATCGTTGACGCCGTCCATCAATCGCACCTGGGCCCTGACGCGCCCAATGGCACTAATAATCCACACCCAGCCATCATCGCCAACATCCATCGAGGCTGCCTTGTTGCGGCTCATGTAGAGGCGGTTATAGCCGTGGATCTGTCTCAGCCAAGCGTTTTGCGAACCCCACGAATGATACATGGCCATGGGCCGCTGCGTAACGGCATGCAGGGGATAGGCTGATTCATCCAGCATCGTGCCTTCAAATGGTGCATACCAAAATGGAATGGGATCAAAGTAGCGTTTGATCCGCTCGCGATGGCTTTGTGGCGGCTGAACCGCGCCGTGACCTTCGGCTGCCAAACGAAAGGTCTGCAGCGGCTCAAGATAGAGCTGGAACACAACAGGGTCGGGCGCTCCTATGAACCCGGTGTCTGCGGCCCAGTCCAGGTACGCCTTGTTGGCGTGTTTGAAATAGCGCTGCTCCGGCGCCAACTCGTGGGCGTAGAAACAGCCGTTTGCGACATACGCATCGAGCTGACCGGGGTTCGGGGCACCGCGGCCATAGTCCTTTCCATCAGCACCGCGAAATCCCGCAAGCGGACCCACACCAGGCGCACGCTCGTGATTGACAATGTAGTCGGGGTAGCCGCCTGGGTACTTGGGCGCGCCGTCGTCAGTCACAAATCCCGGAAGTTGCAGCCGCGCGCCCAGGTCCAGCAATACCGACTGGAATGGCCGCACATTACGGTCCGGTTCGACGACAGGCTGGCGGATTGCATCAGCTGGTGCATCGGGATCGGATATCGGGCGATCAAGCATCGAGATGCAGTCCCACCGCTCAAGATAGGTCGTGTCCGGTAGGATCAGATCGGCGTAAGGAACCATCTCCGAGAAATATGCGTCCGAATAGATGATCTTTGGGATCTTGTAGTCACCTGTGTCGGGATCTCTCTCTGTCAACTGCTGCAGCACCGCCGGAATGTTCATCGACGAATTCCAGCTCATGTTGGCCATGTACATGAAGAGGACGTCAATGCCGTAGGGATCGGCGTTGGCCGCATTGGTCAACACCATGTGCATCAACCCGTGCGCCGCAATCGGTGCATCCCACGAATAGGCCTTGTCGATCCGCGCCGGCGCGTTGTCAGCCGTAATCAGCAAATCTTCGGGGCTTACCGGAAAGCCGAGCGGCGCACCGCTCAGCGGCGTGTTGGGCCGTATCGATCCGGCCTTGCCGGCCGGCTTCAAGGGCGGTGGAGTCGGCCGCGGAAACGGCGACTTGTAGCGGAACCCACCAGGACAATCGATCGTTCCCAGAAGGATCTGCAGCACATGCAGCATCCGGCATGTCTGAAACCCGTTGGAATGTGCCGAAATCCCACGCATCGCGTGGAACGATACCGGTCGGCCCACCATCTTGTCATGGCGCCGGCCCGCCCAGTCCGTCCACGGCACGTCGAGTTCGATTTCACTTTCGAATGCGGCGGTCGCCAGTTCAGAGGCAATCCTGCGGATGGTCGCTGCCTGTACGCCGCAGATCTTCTCGGCCTTTTCCGGCAAATAGTCGTCCGACAAGAACCGATCAGCGATCAATTGAAACGCCGGCACGGCCTTGCGGCCATCGCCAAGCGTAACCTCACCCACCAGCGCCGGCTTGATGTCGATTGCCGTTGCATCGGTTACAGCACCGGTCGCATTGTCGAGACACAGCGGCTTGCCGTCCGGGTCCCGTGCGAACAGCCCGTGATCCGCTGCACCTTCGTCCTGAATGACCAACCACGGTGCATTGGTGTACGTGACCAGCGACTGCAGATCGACCTTCTCGGCGACCAGGAGTTCGCGGATCAGTGCGGCGATGAAGATGCCGTCGGTCCCAGGCCTGATGCCAATCCATTCGTCGGCAATCGCGCCGTAGCCGGTGCGTACCGGATTGACGGCAACGAATTTCACGCCCTTGCCCTTGAGTTTGCCGAGCGCAGTCTTGATCGGATTGGAGCCGTGTTCCTCGGCCACGCCGAACATCATGAAGTATTTGGTGTGCTCCCAATCCGGCTCGCCAAATTCCCAAAATGAACCACCGAAGGTGTAGAGGCCGGCCGCCGCCATGTTGACCGAACAAAACCCGCCGTGGGCCGCAAAATTCGGCGTGCCGAACTGCTGCGCAAACCAACCGGTCAGTGCCTGACTCTGATCGCGCCCGGTAAACAGCGCGAACTTATCGGGCTGTCGCCCGCGCACGTCTCCAAGCCATTCCGTGGCCAGCGACAACGCCTCGTCCCAACCGATCTCTTCGAATTCGTTCGAGCCGCGTGGTCCGACGCGCCGCAGCGGCGACGTCAGCCGGGCAGGAGAGTAGTGCTGCATGATGCCGGCGGACCCCTTGCCGCACAGCACGCCTTTGTTGATTGGATGGTCGCGGTTCCCTTCGATGTAGCGAACCGTGCCGTCCTTCAGATGGACCTTGATGCCGCAGCGACAGGCACACATGTAACAGGTTGTGGTCTTGACCGTATCGCCCACCGGCACATTCAAGTCCACTTTCGGCTCAGCTTGCACCATCCCCCCCGTCCGTCTTCTGTGGTGCCATGAGCGAAACCTGACGCCTCCCTGGCAAGTGACCCAATTTGAGCGATAAAGCGCCATCTCGCACGTTGCAGCGGCTGACGCAAGTCAGCAGCTCCGGCGGGCAGCCGGATCATTGATTTACAGCGTGAGACCGGCGGGGACGTTATTGGCACACCCCCCTTGTCGCCGGCCACGAGGCATAGCCATAGTTGACCCTTCATCACCCCGCAAAGCGCGAAACGATCCGGGCACAAACATGACGCTGCCGAAGACTGTCGGACCAACCTCCAACTTTTACTGGTCGCAGCGCCTGCGCCTGCACTATCTCGACTGGGGAAATCCTGAGGCGCCACCCCTGATCCTGCAGCATGGCGGCATGGACCACGGCCGCAGCTGGGACCCGGTCGCCCTGGCGCTCAAAGACGATTGGCATGTGATCGTGCCGGAGCTGCGTGGCCACGGCGACAGTGCCTGGACGTCCGATGGTGACTATACCATGGCAGCCTACGTCTACGACTTCGCGCAATTGATCCATCAGCAGAAACTGGCACCCGTGACCATCGTCGCCCACTCTCTGGGCGGCAATGTCGCCATTCGCTACGCTGGCACTTATCCGCAAAATGTCCGCAAGCTTGTTGCCATTGAAGGACTCGGCGCCTCTCCCAACATCCTGGCTGAACGCGCTGCCAAACCACCGCACGAGCGGCTCGCCGAGTGGATTGACCGCAAGCGCGCGCTGTCGGGAAGACAACCCAAACGCTATGGGAGCCTGGCCGAGGCCGCCGCCCGGATGCAGGAAAAAAATCAGTTTCTCACGAAGGACATGGCCGATCATTTGACCCGATACGGTGTCAACCAGAACGAAGACGGGACGTACTCATGGAAGTTCGACAACTACCTACGCGCGTGGCCGCCGAGTGACATGCAGCAGGCTGACATCGAACGATTGTGGGGCCGTGTGAGTTGTCCGACGTTGCTTGTCTATGGCCAGGAGAGCTGGGCCTCAAATCCTGAGGACGACGGCCGGCTGGCCAAATTCAACGGGGCCAAGCTCAAAATGTACGACAAGGCCGGGCATTGGGTGCATCACGATCGCTTCGATGACTTTGTCGAGTCCCTGAAAGACTTCCTCTGAACCGATGGCCCTGGTCCACGGTGCGTGATCATCATGCGATCCCAAACGAATAAAGGCCGCGCAGCACGCTGCGCGACCTGTAGCACCCCCAATAGTTCTCGCAACCTCAATTGCGAGGCCCCACGAACACAGATATACACAAACAGCGCCCGGGCGCAAATTGCACGTCAGTTTAAAAACTCAAGAAAAACAACAGACAACCGATATTTTGTGATCAGATATATAAGCATTGTATAGGTCAATTCAATCGCGGGAAGCCGGTACCAACATCCTCCAGTGAACCAACATCCGCGCCAGATTTGCGTTTGCCCATGACGACCCTGTCACACGCAGACCCCTGCCCAAGTCTCCGACCGGCTTGCAGCCTCTGGCAATGAATTGCTTGGGACTGACATTCTAAAGCGGAATGTTATCGTGCTTCTTCCAGGGATTTTCGACCGTCTTGTTGCGTAGCATATTGAGGGCCCGGCAAATCCGTTTACGGGTGTTGCGTGGCAGAATGACCTCATCGATATAACCGCGCTCTGCCGCCACAAAGGGATTTGCGAAACGGTCTTCATAGTCCTTGATTCGTTGCGTGATCTTGTCGTCATCGCCCAGCTCCGAGCGATAGAGAATTTCCACCGCTCCCTTCGACCCCATCACCGCGATCTCGGCAGAGGGCCAGGCATAGTTCACGTCGCCGCGAATGTGCTTCGAACTCATCACGTCATAGGCGCCGCCATATGCCTTGCGTGTGATCACGGTGACCTTTGGAACGGTTGCCTCGGAAAAGGCGAACAGCAGTTTGGCACCGTGTTTGATGAGCCCGCCATACTCCTGAGACGTTCCCGGCAGGAAGCCCGGCACATCAACGAACGTGATGATCGGTATATCGAAGCAATCACAGAACCGCACGAAGCGGGCCGCCTTGCGTGATGCATCGGCATCAAGAACACCCGCCAGCACCATCGGTTGATTGGCCACCACGCCAATCGTGCGGCCTTCCATGCGCGCGAACCCGACAACGATGTTCCTGGCAAACGACTCCTGGATCTCGAAGAAGTCGGCCTCGTCCGACACTTTCGTGATGAGTTCCTTGATGTCGTAAGGCTGATTGGGATTGTCTGGAATAAGCGTATCGAGCGACGCTTCCACGCGCGCCGCCGAATCCCGCGTTGGCAATTCAGGAACGCCGGCGAGATTGTTGGCCGGCAGGAAATCCATCAGCCGACGCATTTGCAGCAGCGCTTCGACGTCGTTGTCGTAGGCATTATCTGCGATCGATGATCGGGTTGTATGCACCGACGCGCCACCGAGGTCCTCGGCCGTCACCTCCTCATTGGTCACGGTCTTTACGACATCCGGCCCGGTGACGAACATGTAGCTCGTATCACGAACCATGAAGATGAAGTCCGTCATGGCCGGCGAGTACACGTCGCCTCCGGCACAGGGGCCCATGATGACTGAGATTTGAGGAATAACCCCGGATGCGAGAACGTTGCGCAAAAACACTTCACCATACCCGCCGAGTGCTGCAACGCCTTCCTGGATCCGCGC
>JBPCWB010000487.1:0-7783 GCA_051009955.1 Hyphomicrobiaceae bacterium
CAGGCGCCGCACCGGGACCCGCAACCTCAACCACCACCACATGGCCCGGTTGGTTGTTGACGTAGCGTTCAGGTTCCGGCGTACCGCTGTACCACGTCTTGTCGCCGACCTGCTTCAGGCCGTGCCAGTCACCGAGGGCAAGATAGTCGACTCCGGCCGACTCGGCCTGAACTGGAGAGATCTGAACGGCCGCCTCGCTGTCGCCACCAAATGTGTGTGCTGAACCGTGCGCCAGGCCAATGACGATGTCCGACGGTTCGCGAGCGGCGCTTTGAAACCAATCCGTCGGGTCCCCGGCACTCGTGTTGGCCGCCAGTGGAGCCGGAAGCAGGATGGCACTCGCGGTCAACCGCACCGGCCGTCGCTCACGGCAGACGATCACGTTATTCGGCAGCCCAATGCGCGCAATCCGATCCCACAGCCCACGCTCGTGGTCCGGGTCGTGGTTTCCTGGGAGGATCACCCACGTGAGTTCGGCGGCGTCCCGCAGCAGCGCCAGACAACGGCGCAACACGTGATCGCCCAACCCTGCGCTGTCGAACATGTCGCCGGCCACAAGCACGTGCTCAATACCATGCTTGCGCGCGACATCAGTAATCCGCTCGATTGCGGAAAACCGTGCCTCGCGCAGCAACACCGTTTGGTCATCGTTGAAAGAGCCGAACGCCTTACCAAGATGCCAGTCGGCCGTGTGCAAAAATTTGAAAGTCATCCTGCCTCGGTGTTTTCGCCCAGCACCGATATATGTTCTTATTTCGTTCGCTGCAAGGCAGCGTGCGGCCTGTCCACAGTGCGTCTGCACCGGCCGGGCCCGGCTGGCGACGCCGGCAGGACCTGCGACGCCTCGGGGCTGGCTTCGTCACAATATTCATGCGAAGGAATTATTGCGCCCAGCGCGCCTCTAAGCGAACCAACCCCACGACAGATTCATGACAACGGACGTAGAAACGATCGTCATCGGAGCAGGTGTTGTTGGCTTGGCAATCGCGCGAACGCTGGCATTGGCGGGCCAGGACGTGCTGGTTGTCGAGCAGCATGACATCATCGGGTCCGAGACCAGTTCGCGCAATAGCGAGGTGATCCACGCCGGGATTTACTATCCGAAAGGTAGCAGGCGCGCTGTTCATTGCGTCCGCGGCAAGCAACTTTTGTACGAATTTTGCGCGGAAAACGGCGTCGGACACGAGCGCTGCGGCAAACTGATCGTGGCAGCGACCTCGGACCAGTTGGAACGCCTTGACGGGATCAGAGCCACAGCGGCAGAAAACGGCGTTGATGATTTGGTCCGCCTGTCGGGAGACGACGTCCGCTCCATCGAACCGGAGGTCCACTGCCTCGGCGCCTTGTTGTCGCCCTCGACCGGCATCATCGACAGCCACGAGTTCATGCTGGCGCTGCAAGGCCATGCCGAGAGCCATGGTGCGCAGGTCGCACTGCTGAGCAAGGTCGAGCAGCTCGCCAAAGCGGACGACGGGACCTTTGCGATCCACCTGGCCGATGGCGGCGCCGTCACATGCCGGCGCCTAGTGTTATCAGCGGGCCTGCACGCGACCACGCTCGCCGATACGCTGAATTACCATCAGGGGTATCGCCCTCCACGAACCTACTACGCCAAGGGGCAGTACTATGCGCTTTCGGGCAAGCCACCCTTCACCCGCCATATCTATCCGATGCCACAGGGCGCCTGGCTCGGTCTCCACGCCACCGTGGATATCGGCGGGCGCTGCAAATTCGGCCCGGACATCGAGTGGATCGACGAGATCGATTACGACTTCGAACCGGCCAAACTCAACAAGTTCCTGGAATTCATTCGCGCCTATTATCCCGGCCTCATCGAGAGCAATCTACATCCGGACTACACCGGCATCCGGCCGAAGCTCTATCGGGACGGCGAACCTGTTCCAGACTTCATGGTCCACACGGCAGCGGACCATGGTCACGAGGGCCTGGTCATGCTGTTCGGCATCGAAAGCCCGGGCTTGACCGCAGCTCTGTCCATTGCGGACGAGGTGACCTGAGCATTCACACCGAACTAGCGCACAACCCAGTTTTTTCCAGTCAAATCTCAAGTCAGCGTCTGCGACGGCAACTTGCGTCATCATCGCAAGTCAGTGTTCAACCTGTCTTCGAGATGGCGGCTGTACGATGCCATGGCAAAACAGATGACGAAATAGGCCATGGCGGCGAATACCAGACCCTCGACGTAGTAGGGCCGCCAGGCAGGATCGTTGGCCGCCAGACGAACCGTTCCGAGGAAATCGAACATGGAAATGATGATGATCAACGTCGTGTCTTTGAAGAGACCGATAAACGTGTTCATCATCGGCGGGATCACGAGCTTCAGAGCCTGCGGCAAAACGATGAGCCCGGTCTTCTGCCAATAGGACAAGCCCATGGCGTCGGCCGCCTCAAACTGGCCCTTCGGAATAGCCTGCAGACCACCACGGATGACCTCGGCCACATACGCCGCTGAGAAAAACGTAAAGCCGACCAGCGCGCGCAAGAGTTTGTTGGGGCTCGGCGTTCCCTCAGGCAGGAACAACGGCAGCATCAGGCTTGCCATAAATAGGATTGTGATCAGCGGCACGCCGCGCACGATTTCGATAAAGCCAATGCAGATCGTCTTGACAATGGGTAGGTCCGAGCGCCGCCCGAGTGCGAGAAGTATTGCAATTGGGAACGAAAACACGATGGAAATCGTGGCGATGATGAGGGTGATCGGAAGGCCACCCCATTTGTCGGTCTCGACAAATGTTAGGCCCAATACACCGCCCTGCATCAGCACGAACATCGCCGGGATCGCGACCAGCCAGGACAGCCAGAGCAAGCGACCCCACATTTGCGTGTTCAAGGTCAAGGTGATCAGCGTCACCAGCATGATCATCATGACAATGGGCCGCCACTGCCCGTCGACCGGATAGACGCCGAACATTACGACCCGGAATTTCTCGGTGATGAAGTCCCAGCAAGCGCCATCTGCGACGCGGCAAGCATCCGTGTCCGGCGCGAACGCATAACCCCACCAGCTGTTTGGATCAGACTTGACGGTCAGGATCGCATCGGCAACCGCCCAACCGTAAAGGCCCGGCAGCAGATAAGCCAAAAAGATGATCAGAACAACCGTCGTAACGGCGTTGCTCCAGCTGCTAAACAGATTCGTACGGAGCCAGGCGACAGGGCCAATCGCGATTGATGGAGGGGCTGCCATGGCTTATCTCTCCACCAGCTGAATTCGGGTATTGTACCAATTCATGACCAACGACGTGACGATGCTCGTGGTCAGGTAGACGATCATCATGATCATAATGGCTTCGGGTGCCTGCCCGGTCTGGTTGAGCGTCGTGTTGGAGACATTGACCAAATCCGGATAACCAACAGCGACAGCCAGAGAACTGTTTTTGGTCAGGTTCAAATACTGGCTGGTAAGTGGCGGTATGATCACGCGCAGGGCCTGCGGCAGGATCACCTTGTTCATGATCACGCTTTCACGAATGCCCAACGCGCGCCCGGCTTCGATCTGCCCCCTGGGCACCGAGAGTATCCCCGACCGGACAATCTCCGCGATGAAGGCCGACGTATAAATCGTCAGACCAAACAGGACGGCCATGAATTCCGGCGTAATCGTTGCCCCGCCGGCAACACGGAACCGCCCGATCTCAGGAAAACTCATCCCGGTCGGGGCGCCGAGGACCAGCCAACCGACGAAAGCAGCGCCGACAACCACACCGACGCCGGCCCAAAAGGTCGGAAATTGTTGCCCCGTTTCTTCCATGCGTCGCCGCGCCCAGTTGGCCAGCAGAATGGCCCCAAGCACCCCGATCAGCAGGCCGATACCGGCGCCGAGCCAGCCGACGTGCGCCTCAAAGGACGGGAAAAAGATGCCGCGCCGCGTAAAATAGATCAGTCCCAACACGGGACTTGGGCCGTCGTCCGCCAGGAAATCACGCGGTACTGGGAGAAACCGCGGGCTGGTAATCAATGTGTACCAAAGAATGATCTGCAACAGCACCGGAATGTTGCGCAGGAAATGGATGTAAACGGCAGTGAGTTTATTGACGAGCCAATTCCGGGACAGTGAGGCGACGCCGACGAAAATGCCAATCATCGTGGCGAGCACAACGCCGACTACGGCAACAACCACTGTGTTGATGAACCCGACGAAGATTGCGCGCGAATAGCTCGATGCAGGCGAGTACTCAACCCAACCCTCACCAATCCCGAAGCCAGCCTCGCGCTCCAGATACTCAAATCCGGTTTGAATGTTCTGGCGTTCCTGGTTGGCCAGCATATTGGAGAACAGGTAATAGCCGATTCCGGCGACGAGAAAGAGGAACACGACCTGGAAGACAATCGCCTGGACTTCCTTGTCATAAATGCTCCAGCTCCGTGATGGGGGTGCTGCACCCGCCGCCAAGTTTGCCATACTGCGTTTCCTCAATCAGTCTCTTGCCGAATATAATCGGGTCGTCGCAATCATAAAAAAAACCGCGCCGACGATGGGTCGGCGCGGTTCTGTTTGGTGTCTAACGCACTGGCGGGGCGTACATTGCGCCGCCTTTGGACCACAGTGTATTCACACCACGGGGCAAGCCGAGCGGCGGAATGTTGCGGTTCCAAATCTCTCCGTAGTTACCGACGGCCTTGATCGCGTTGAGCGCCCAATTCTCGGCAAGACCGAGGTTCTTGCCCATCCCAGGCGTCGCGCCTAGCAAACGCTTGACACCCGGGTTGGTCGACGAGCCGGCCATCTTGTCCGCGTTGGCAGCCGTCACGCCCATCTCTTCGGCTTCGACGAGAGCGAAGACGGTCCACTTGACGATGTCGAGCCACTGGTCGTCACCATGACGGACGACCGGACCAAGCGGTTCCTTGGAAATGATTTCCGGCAGGATGACGTAGTCGTCGCTCTTACCTTTCGGCGCATCGTTCTTGCGAACGGAAGCGAGACCCGATGCGTCCGTCGTATAGACATCGCAACGGCCCGAGAAGAACGCGGCATTAACTTCCTGCAAGCTCTCGATGACCACCGGGGTGAACTTCATGTTGTTCGCCCGGAAGTAGTCAGCAAGGTTCAGTTCCGTCGTCGTACCCGGCTGAACGCAGACAGTCGCACCGTCAAGCTCCTTGGCGCTCTTTACGCCGATCTTCTTGGGCACCATGAAGCCCTGGCCGTCGTAGTAGGTTACAGCCGTGAAGTTCAGACCGAGTGCCGTATCGCGCGTCAACGTCCAGGTCGTGTTGCGGGACAGCAGATCCACTTCGCCGGACTGCAGAGCCGTGAAGCGCTGCTGCGCCGTCAGCGGTTGGAATTTGACCTTGCTGCCGTCGCCGAGTACGGCGGCCGCGACCGCTTTGCACACGTCAACGTCGAGACCGGTCCACTTACCCGCAGAGTCGGGAACGGAGAACCCGCCTAGGCCGGTACTGACACCGCAAACAAGTTGTCCGCGTGCCTTGATGGCCTCGACGGTTTTTTGCGCCAAAGCGGCGCTCGAGGCACAGGCAACAGCTGTCGCTGCGGCAATGGCCATCGTCCAGTTCTTGTGCATGAGGTACTTGCCTCCCTTCTTGTTGCAACATGCTCACGAGGCGACCGGCGATTGCTTTTCTCTCAATTCGCGCCGGCGCCCGGGAACCTCTAGTGATTCAGAATTTGGCTGAGGAACAACTTCGTCCGGTCCGACTTCGGATTGCTGAAGAATTCACCCGGCGGACCCTGCTCGACGATCTCGCCCTCGTCCATGAAGATCACACGGTCGGCAACTGAACGCGCAAATCCCATCTCGTGCGTAACGCACAACATGGTCATGCCGCTTTCGGCCAACTCGATCATGGTGTCGAGCACCTCCTTGACCATTTCCGGGTCAAGTGCCGACGTCGGCTCATCGAAAAGCATAATTCGCGGTCGCATGCACAACGCCCGCGCAATGGCGACGCGCTGCTGCTGACCGCCCGACAGCTGACCCGGGTACTTGTTCGCCTGCTCCGGGATTTTGACGCGCGATAAATACTCCATCGCGATGGACTCGGCCTCCGCGCGCGGCGTCTTACGAACCCATTGCGGGGCAAGACAGAGATTGTCCAAGACAGTGAGATGCGGAAATAGATTGAAGCTTTGAAAGACCATGCCGACTTCGGAACGAATCTTGTCGATGTTGCGCACGTCGTTGGTCAATTCGACGTCGTCGACAGTGATTTGTCCTTGCTGATGCTCTTCAAGGCGATTGATGCAACGGATCAACGTCGACTTGCCGGACCCTGACGGACCGCAAATGACGATCCGTTCGCCGCGTGTCACCGTGAGATTGATGTCTCGGAGCACGTGGAATTCGCCATACCACTTGTTTACGCCGGACATGACGATCGCCGGAGCTTCCGTCGCGTCTGGTGCAGCACGTACCGCTGCTGCTTCAGCCATAGCCTCTCCCTTTAACTGCCATTTTTCGTCGGCATATCAGGCAGCTTCTGTAGAATGACGAGGGCCCACAATCGCTGCTTCTTCATGACACTTTAAGCCGTCGACTATGCAACAGCTTTACGCACATCGCAATTGCTGCGTGAGGGCAATCTTGAGGTGCGCAACGGAATAAGTGCCTTTCCGACGAGCGACTTGACCCAGATTAGGCATATTGGCAAACCAGCTGAGGCAGGCGCCACCGGCAATCCGACCTGTCGGCGTTGCCGTCCGGCTGACCCGTCAGAGGTCTCAATTCCCCCAATTCAGCCATGGCATCTCGTGTCAAACCCACAGGGATGAGAGAACGAGAATTCATTTATGACTGTATGATCATATAGTTCCGAGATTTTTTTCAATCTATTTAAGAGCTCGTTAACCATGGTCGTGCACTGTAAGCTTTGACGTGCGTGCACGTTCCAGCAACCCGGTCTATCTCGCCGGATTTGCAGCCGTCAGCAGATTATCACTGCAGTAGCCGACGCGTATGAGGTCTTCCCCCAGGGCAGGCGTCCCCAAAAGTAACCGTTTGACTGAGTTCTCTCTGGCAGATTGGCCAGAGCCAGCGCGTTGATTATCCAGCGTCTCGGAAGAGGAATGGCAGAATGTTGATGGGCCAAGCGAACGACCGACTTCAGTTCTGCTTGAAGTCGATTCCGATTGCGGCGTTGGGCTATGCACTACTGCTTTTCATCGCACCGACCCTCTTTGCAGATTCACCTCGGAACCCAGCCAAAGGCCACGGTGCCGAACAGCGGCTCGACTTCACCGGCCAATATCGGTTTGCAGGTCAGCCCGAGCTCCGCAGTGGCGCCTCTTCAGGCATGAGCGCCAACTCTCGCTTGGTTGTTTCGACCACCGGGTCCGTGTCCCACGCCCGACCGGGCCTCAATCCGCGGATCATCAATCCAACGACCACAAAGCACCCGTTCCGTCGGGCCACTCCAACGCAAAGCGGGCCGCAGCAGGCGCACATTAGGCGTGCCCCGAACGCAAAACCCGATCAACCCACCACTCAGGCTACAGCGATCAATCACCGACCGCACGCCGACCGAACCAACAATTCCGGCCGCGAAACATCAGGCCCGGCGGCACCCCGCACTGCACGGCCTGGACAGCCGTCCAAAATGGCCTCTGTTGGCGAGCGCTCCATTAACGTGCCCCGGGAATCGGTTACGCTTCCCTCGAGACGTTCAAAAAGCGTCGTCAAGAAATCAAGCCGTCGTCCTCTGAACCGGGCTCGCCGCACCGCATTGGGCCGCACACAAACCCGAAGCAGCAGAACCAGCAGGAGCGGCGGATCGTCAACCTTCACCAATAAGTATGGAG
>JBPCWB010000488.1:0-4208 GCA_051009955.1 Hyphomicrobiaceae bacterium
GAGCCGGAAGTCAATACATCGCCACCTCTCGCTCGATGAGCTTGAACAGCAACTGAAGGCCGCCGTTGGACAATGTCGCCGGGCGATCGTTGTCACGGACGGGGTCTTCAGCATGCGCGGTGACCACGCTCCTCTGGACAAGATCGTCGAGCTCGCTCATCGGTATGATGGAGATTTTCCAGAAAACGTCATTGTCGTCGTCGATGATTCACACGGTGTTGGTGCGTTCGGTGAGACGGGTCGCGGTACGGAAGAAGTCACCGACAGCGGTGGCGTGGATCTGTTGATTGGCACGCTCGGCAAGGCATTCGGCGTCAATGGTGGCTACGCCGTCGCTGCCAAATCAATCATCGATTACATGCGCGAGACATCCGGCTTCTACATTTACTCCAATCCCATCACTTGCGGCGAAGCTGCTGCAGCAACTCGTGCAATCGAAATTGTTGGCAGCCCGCGCGGCAGAGCGCTTCTCAGCCACTTGCGCGAAATGAAATCCTTGTTCCAGACAGGCCTGACTGACATGAATCTTGAAACCATCAGCGGCGAACATCCCGTGACTCCTTTGATGATCCGAGATTCGCACGAGACCGCACGCCTGGTGGATCACCTCTTTGACCGCGGAATTCTTGCCACCGGCCTCAGGTATCCCGTCGTACCGAAAGGCGACGAGGAAATTCGATTCCAGATTTCGGCCGATCATACCTCTCACGATATTGATCAGGTCCTCGACGCAATCAGGGCCTTGGTTTGATTTTGACTCCGTCATGCGCCAACGGGGGACGGCGGCGACCCTCGAAGAACCTGTCAAGCAAAGCGGTCTGCGCCACCGGTGCAGTTTAGCTTCTTGGCACCAAGACAGCTCGTCCGGACGTCGTCTCACCTAAGCCAGCGTATTCCCGTCGGATTTTGGAGCACGGGTTATCACGATGAACTTGAACCACGAAACAGGGATGGACAGTGTTACCGCCATTGCTCCACGAGCCCGCGCAGCAGATCAGCACGTGAGATCTGGCCGACCAGCCGACCTTCACGCAAGACTGGAAATCGCCGGAACGGACTCCTCAGAAATGCCTCAGCAGCCCTGAAGAGTTCCATGTCGGCGTCCAAGGTTTCAACACTACGGCTCATGTAGTCGGCGACGAGGCCGCCCGGTTTTTCATGATAGCTGGAATGCATCGCCGTCCGGAAGCAGTCCTTCTTGGAAAGCACGCCTACAAGTTCGCCGGTGGCATTGACGACAGGCGCACCAGAGAATCTCCCTTCGAGCAAAACGACCATGGCTTCGTTGATTTCCATGTCTGGGGGGAGGGTGACCAGTTGCGTAGCCATGTAGTCGCCGATCGTCGGTCGGGAAGGCATTGGCGATTCTCCTAGCGATGACGGGAACAGCCTTCGCATCCCGTATCATTTCGACATGCAAGCCCGCCGCAAGAACCCCTGATCGGCGCCCGTCCGAACAGCATGCCAACTGCCAGACCACCTGCAGCCAGCAGCACAATCACGATACTCAAAATTACGGTCGCCATGGGTGTCCCCGATACAGTGAGAAATCTGCGAAATCCCGCCACCGCCACCTCGCGGATGCCGGCGCCGTGGCGAACCAACATGAGCGTCGAGATATTGTACTTGGCCGCAAACGCCGAACCTCTTCGCGGTCCCATCACCATGAGAGCTGTGGCAAGAGCGTCTGCCTGCATGGCATTGCGCGCGATTACCGACACCGAAGCGACATCATCATCAACCGGCACCGACCGTCGCATATCGATAATGTGGCTGTAGCGCTTGCCGGCGTACGAGAAGCCATTGACCGTATCACCAGAAGTTGCAAGGGCCTGCCCGTCAAGATGGACGATACGCTGTGCTGCGCCAGCACCCGGTATCGGGGCCTCTATCGCGATACGCCAACGCCGACCATGCGGATGGCGACCACGGGCGAACACCTCACCTCCGAGTTCAACGACAAAATCCTTGATACCCAGCACGGTGAGTGCAGTAGCAATCCTATCCAGTGTGTACCCTTTAGCTATACCGCACAGATCAAGTGTCACCTCCGGACTTGCTTTGAGGATCGTGCCATCACCAATCTCGATATCGGACAAGCTGCCGCCGGCTTTGCCTCGGATCGGACCAAATCCATAACGATTGACCAGCGGTCCTACAGTAGGATCGAACGCACGACCGCTCAAAGCCGCGATGCGAAGACTTTCGGCGACAACGTTCTGGAATGGCTCTGAGACCGACGTCGGTTCGGTAGATTTCATTGCATTGAAACGGGAAATCTCGCTATTGGGACGGAACGGCGACATGCTTCGATCCACAGCCTCAACCGTCGAATCGACCAGTCCTCGCACAACTGCCTCATCGGTGCCGGAAGGCACCGTCGCCCGCCAGTAGGATCCAAATGCTTGACCGCCGAGAGCGACAACCTGCTTGCCACGTCCCGACGCCGGCAGAACCAGTGTGAGAGCACCAGCAGCGAGTAGTCCACCTGCACCCGCCAGCCATTTGCGTCTAGTCGGTTCCATGTTGTGAACTTCCGAAATCGTCAAAAAAGATCGAGTCTTCGTCGACACCACACTCCTCCAGAATGCTGAGTACCGCCTGCATCATCAATGGCGGACCGCACAAATAGAACTCGCATTGTTCAAGTGTCGGATGCGACTTGAGATAGTGCTCGTACACCACTGTATGGATGAAGCCCGACGGTCCGTCCCATTGATCGTCAGCCCTCGGGTCTGAGAGCGCGACAGTCCAAGTGAAATTGTCGTGCTCTGCCGCGAGCCTTTTGAATTCCTGCTCGTAGAAGAGATCGTTGCGGCTGCGCGCGCCATACCAGAAACTCATTTTGCGCTCGGACCTGAGCCGCTCGAGTTGGTCGAAAATGATGGCCCGCAGCGGTGCCATGCCGACACCACCTCCGATGAACACCATTTCGCATTCAGATTGCGTCGCGCCAAAATGACCGTAGGGGCCAGACACCGTGAGCTTGTCTCCCGGCGCGACGCCAAACAGATATGATGAAACCACACCGGGTGGCGCATTGGCGTGGCCGGGTGGAGGCAGGGCCAATCTAATCAGAAGTACAATTCGGCCTGCGTCCTTCGGCGTGTTCGCGATCGAATAGGCGCGCGTCACCTCCTTGCTGCTGTGCGCTGTGACGTCCTTGACGCCAAATTCTGTCAGTGTTTCCGCAAAGGCTGCAGGAAACTCGATGTCGCGGAACTTCAGCATGTAGGCTGGTGCCGTGATCTGGACGTAGGCGCCCGCCTCGAACTCAAAGTCCCGATCCGGCGAAACGGCGAGCACGACTTCGCGGATAAGCGGAGACACAAAGCGTCCTTCGACAACCGTGCATTCGAATTCGTCGGCACTCAAGAGGTTCTCGGGAACCTCGACAGTCATGGTCTCGTGGATCGTCACCTGACAGGCGAGACGCGTGCCTTCGCGGATCTCTCGTCGCGGAATTCTGGCTGTTTCGGTCGAAAGAGGCTCCCCTGCTCCGCTCATTACCCGAACACGGCAGAGTCCGCAGGTGCCGACGCCGGCACAAGTCGAAGGTACGGCAATACCGGCGTCGCGCAGTGCCGTGAGCAGCTTTTGCCCGGTCGGCGTCGAAAACGAACGTTGGTTGTTTACGACAATGGTAACTTCGCCCTGCGGCGCCAGCACCGATCGCACGGCGAGCACCACAACGGCAAGCGCCAGAACGATCAACGAAAAGAAGATGCTGCCAAGCAGGATTTCGCTCATTGCCGTCACATTTTGGCTAGTGCGGTGAAGCCGATAGACATCACACCGCTGACAATGAAGGCCACGCCGAGCCCCTGTAGCCCCTCGGGAATGTCGCTGTAGTTCAGGCGCTCGCGGATGGCGGCGAGCGCTGCAATTGCAAGCGCCCACCCCAAGCCGCTCCCGAAGCCGTACACAATGCTTTCTGCAAAGGTGTAACTGCGCTCTGCCATGAATAGACTGCCGCCAAGGATCGCACAGTTAACGGTCAACAACGGGAGGAAGATGCCGAGAGCCCGATGGAGATCTGGTACATATCGCTCGATCACCATTTCGAGAATCTGCACCGATGCTGCTATGACCCCAATGAAGGCAATGAGGCGCAGGAAACTGAGATCCACGTCTGCGAGACCTAGCCAACCAAGCGCGCCGGGGCTCAACACGAATGTGTAGAGCAGATAGTTGGCAGGTACGGTCAC
>JBPCWB010000489.1:0-5977 GCA_051009955.1 Hyphomicrobiaceae bacterium
ATCTCGGCGACGCGGCCAACGTCGTTGCGGCCGAGATCGAGCAACATCAGATGTTCGGCGCGCTCCTTGGGATCGGCGAGCAGCATCTCGGCGAGGTGGTTGTCTTCGCTGATCGTGTCGCCTCGTCGAGCCGTCCCCGCCAGCGGCCGGATCGTGACCTCGCCGTCGCGGACACGAACCAGGATTTCCGGGCTCGATCCCACCAGCGAGAAGCCGTTGAAATCCAGATAGAACAAGAACGGCGACGGATTGGTTCGGCGCAAGGCGCGATAGAGGGCGAAAGGCGGCAACTGGAATGGAGCCGAAAACCGTTGCGACAGAACCACCTGAAAAACGTCGCCGGCTTTGATGTATTCCGTCGCCCGATTCACCATTTCGGTGAATTCGGCCGGCGTCGTATTGGACACCGGGTCGCCCGACACGATCTTGTCGTTGGGCAAAGACGGACCGGGATGCTCAAGCGGGCTCTCCAGCGCGCGTACAACCGACAGGAGGCGGCGCCTGGCCCGTCCATAGGCCTTCTCCGCCGTCAGCTTGGGCTCGGGACGAACCGGCGTGACAACTGTCATCTCGTCTTTCACTGAGTCAAAGATGACCATCAGCGTCGGACGGACAAGCAGCGAATCCGGTATGCCGAGGACATCTGGATTTTCGTTCGGCAGGTGCTCGACGAGGCGCACGGTGTCGTAACCGACGTATCCAAACACACCGGCCGCCATCGGTGGCAAAACGTCCGGCATATCGATCTGCGATTCGTCCAACAGCGCACGCAGCGATTCCAACGTTGGTTCTGCGCATGGCTTAAAACCATCGGGCTTGCGGGCCGGGTTGCGATTGATCTCAGCCACATTGCCCGAGGCCCGCCAGACAATGTCGGGTGCGAAGCCGATCATCGAGTAGCGGCCGCGTACGGCGCCACCCTCCACCGACTCCAGCAAAAACGACATTGCCTGATCTTTGGCCAGTTTCATGTAGGCCGAAACCGGCGTCTCCAGATCGGCAACCAGACGCGTTGATGCAAGCTGTGCCTTGCCTGCATCGTAGTTCTCGGAGAATGACTGGAGGTCGGGCTCCATTTGCATGCCGCGCGTGCGCCTGCGCTCACTCACGTCTCAGCCTTCCTTATATTTTGCAGTCCGAGGTCGCGCTTCCACGAAGCGCGATGCTTCGATTAGTAACCGCGCGGTGTGATGCCAATAGTCTGGTCGATGAGCGCCTGATTGATTTCAACGCCCATGCGCTTGCGTAGCGCGATGACATACTCCTGGACGGTGTCGGTTCGTAGTTGCCCGACCAACTCGTTGACGACCTTTTCTTTCTCGTCGTCCTTGAGATTTTGCGGCGCCTTGATTTCAGTCACCTCGAAGATCAGCCGCGATTTGCCGTCAGTGGTCGCTGCGGACGCTGGCGTGTCTTTCTTCAGCGAAAAGGCCCTGCGCACGGCTGCGGCTGTCAGATCCGGCAGGCTCGTGGAGCGCTTGAAGGCAGGCGTTGTCTTGACCTCACCGCCAGCCGTCTGGGCGATCTCCTCGAATTTTGCGCCACCCTTGAGCTGCGCGGTATAGGCCTCTGCCTTTTTGCGTAGGGCTTTGCGCGTCTCGCTTTCGCGCCAAGCCGTTTCAGCGTCGGCTTTGACGCTTTCGAACGGTTTCTGTTCGGCTTTGGTGACCTTCAAGACCCTTACCCACGCGTACCCTCCGTCGGTAAGCTCGATAACCTCGTTCTCGACTCCGGCGGAGCTGCCGAATGCAGTGCCGACGATCTTCTGAAGATCGGCAGACTCGAAAGTGGGCTTGCCGTCCGGACCATTACCTTTGTTATCCGCCGAAGCGATGTTTTTGTAGGTGATGTCTATGGCCTTGGCGATGACTTCCAAGGATTTGCCCGCGAGACGATTGTCATCGACCAAGTCCTGCAGGCGGCGGATTTCGCTGCCGGCACGCTGGCCGGCTAGACGATCAAAGATCTTGTCCTTGACTTCGGCGAACGTCGGCACATTGCCTGGCTGGACTTCGGTGACCAGCAGAAGCACGGTTGAAAAACGACCCTCGACAATGTCGGACACCTTGTCTTTCTGCAAAGCAAAGGCCGCATCGGCGATTGTCGGATCGATCATCTGGCTCTTGGTGACAATTCCAAGGTCAATGTCGCTTTCCTTGGCGCCATTGCTCTTGGCGACCTCGGCAAATGTCTTGCCACCCTTGATTTCATCCAGTGCCTTTTGTGCAGTGTCTTTGTCCTTAAGCGGTAGCTGCAGAACTTTGCGCTTTTCAGGGACGGAGTAACGATCCTTGCTAGTAACGTAGTCCTTTTGCAGTTCATCATCGCTGATCTTGATTTTCTTCTTGGCATCGTCTGCCGTGATCATCAGGATTTCGATGTGTCGCGTCTCTGCGCTCATGAACCGAGATTTGTTGCCTTCATATGTCTTTTTGAGATCGGCGTCGCTGGGTGCCGGCAGGCTGATGGTCTTGGCCGGATCTAATGTGAAGTAGCGAACAACACGCTCTTCATCGCGAAAGGTGCGATAGACGTTCAGGAGGGTGTCGGGCACGGTGACGTTCTCAAGCAGCGCCCCGGTGAGCTGTTCTCTGACCGTGTCGGCGCGGCGTGAACTCAGGAAATATTGCTCGGTGTACCCCATACTCTGCAGCACCTGATCCAGTCGGTCGGGGCTGAATTGTCCGTTCGAACCTTGAAAGACCGGGTCTTTGCGCACCGACTCTTCGACGACGGCATCGGTAATCGACAGATTGAGATTTTTGGCGTGATTATCCACGGCACGGGCGCCCAGCATGCTCGAAAGGACCCGATTTTCGAGACCGAACGTTCGGGCCTGGGTCGGCGTCAGGCGCCGGCCAAACTGCCGCGACATACCGTCGAGCTGCTGCTGATATTCGCGCTGAAATTCAATAGCACTGATCTCAGTATCGCCAATCGATGCGACGACCGACCGACCAACGCCGGTGACAACGTCGGCAACACCCCAGACAGCAAAGCTCAGTACCAGGAGCGCAATCAGGGCCTTGGCGAGAAATCCGGTTGTACTTTTGCGTAGAGCGTCAAGCATATCGGACGGGTCCCGTTTCCCTAGAGTTGATGTTGCGCATCCACTGCGCGCGATCGCCAACGCCGCCCGACTGGACTGTACACCGGCGTTTTGCTGTGCAGATTGCTGTTTTGGCGCACGAAATCAACCCTGGCAAATGCTGGCACGGGCTCAAACGCCGCAACGAGGCGAAAAATCCTCTGGTCTCATCGATGCGAAGCACGCTAGAGCTTGGGCGTTCTGACGAACTGTTGATCGAGGTTAACGTGATTAAGCCATTGGTTGCCGGCAATTGGAAAATGAACGGTCTCAGAGCCGCGGCCGGTGAAGCGGCCAAGATTCGCGACGCTTTGACTTCGTCGCCCATCGACGTTGATGTTCTCATTTGTCCACCGGCGACGCTCCTGCCGGTCTTGGCCGTGGGCCTCCAGGACAGCGCCATCGATGTGGGTGGCCAGGACTGCCACACCGAAGTCCAGGGTGCTCATACCGGAGATCTGTCCGCCGAAATGCTTCAGGATGCCGGTGCCAGTGCCGTTATTGTCGGGCATTCCGAGCGTCGTGCGGATCACGGCGAATTGAGCGCGTTGGTTCACGACAAAGCCCAGGCGGCGCATCGCGGTGGATTGACAGCAATCATCTGCGTTGGCGAAACCGCGGGTGAGCGGGCCGCCGGACTGACGCTTCCTGTTGTCGAGCGACAGCTCAGGGCATCTGTCCCCAGGACCAGTTCAGCTCAAAATACGGTGATTGCTTATGAGCCGGTTTGGGCCATCGGCACCGGGCTGACACCAACGACCGGTGATGTTGCAGCCGTGCACGCCGCCATTCGCGAATTGCTCGTTGCTGAATTCAACGATGGCGCCGCATTCCGGATCCTTTATGGTGGCTCAGTCAAACCGGACAACGCAGCCGATCTTATGTCCATAGCCAACGTTGATGGTGCACTTGTCGGCGGCGCCAGCCTCAAAGCGGACGATTTCCTGGGTGTCATTCGCGCCTGTCAGCAGGTCGCGTCGCAAGTTTAGCGGGGCGCGTCAGCCGCCGTCAGGTTTTCGTTGCCGGCCGCAGATGTAGCATGGGTATGATCGTCGATGTCGTATCGCAGCCTGCTCGTATTCGTTGCTCTGGCCATGCTCTGTGCCCCCGCGGCTGTATCGGCACAAGCCAAGCCCGATCAAAAAGCTCAAAAAGAGGATAAGTGTAAATTACTGACGGCCGAGCGCCAGGAGCTTGCGGTCGGTAAGCTCCGCACCTTGTTGAAGCAGGACCCAAAAGTCGTAGCCGCGACGCTGCCGAAGCAGGATCTCGATGACCTGCGCCGGCTCATCGAACTCGATGAAGAAATCATGTTTGGCTGCCGCAAGGACCTGAAAGCCGTCCTGGGTTCCAATCCCGATCTGGAGCCGACGCAAGCAAAAAACGACTCGAGCCTGCCGGACCTGCCAGTGCGCCGCCCAGGTGCCATCAAAGCCGCAAATCGGCCAGCCGAAACAGGCAACGGACCCAGCGATGGTTCAGAGGGGATTGTCCCGTTGCCGGAGCGGCGGCAGGCGCCCTGACTCTCACGGCGATGAATTTTGTGTCACAGTGACCCTGGGCTCGGACATCGCTGGTATTGACGAACGGGCTGGTGTAAACAATCTGCAATCCAGATTTCTCAAGCTAAAGGGTCTGCCATGATTGAGGTTCTCCTCATCATTCACCTCATCATTTGTGCGTCAATGGTGGCCGTGGTTCTGCTGCAAAAGTCCGAGGGCGGTGCGCTCGGAATTGGCGGCGGAGGAGGAGGTGGCGGATTTCTGACCGGCCGCGGGACGGCAAACCTTCTAACCCGGACAACGGCAGGGCTGGCTGCGGGCTTTTTTGCCACAAGTATCCTGCTTTCGATAATGGCAGGGCGAGGTGAGGCACCGGCGTCACGCTTCACGGCGCCACCGCCAGCAAGTTCGGAAGCGCCTTCTGCGCCGACTTCCGGAGGCGCCCCGGCAACCGGCGGTGGCGGGGTTCTTGACAAGCTCAAGAGTGGTCAAGGCGGTCAGCGGCTGCCAACGATTCCGCAAAGTCAGTAGGCGGTTTAGCGAGCACGGTTTGCCATGCCGCAGACGATGCGGCGTGGATAGTGCTGAAATGCCGCTTCGAATCAACGGCGTACCTCTGTATTCTACAAGCCCATGCAACGGTACATTTTCATTACCGGCGGCGTGGTCTCCTCACTTGGCAAGGGCCTCGCATCGGCCGCTCTGGGCGCGCTGCTCCAAGCGCGCGGGTACACTGTGCGCTTGCGCAAGCTGGACCCCTACTTGAATGTCGATCCGGGCACCATGAGCCCGTATCAACACGGCGAAGTCTTCGTAACCGACGACGGCGCCGAAACCGATCTCGATCTCGGTCACTATGAACGGTTCACGGGTGTTCCGGCGCGCAAGTCGGACAACGTAACGGCCGGAAAGATCTATCAGGACATTCTTGCCAAGGAGCGCCGCGGCGATTACCTCGGCGGCACGGTCCAGGTTATTCCGCATGTGACGGACGCGATCAAAGAGTTCGTCGTGACCGGCAATGAGGGTGTCGATTTCGTGCTGGTTGAAATTGGCGGGACAGTCGGCGACATCGAAGGCCTGCCATTTTTCGAAGCAATTCGTCAGTTGAACAACGAACTGCCCCGCGGCTCATCGATCTTTGTCCATCTCACGCTCATTCCGTTCATTCCGTCCGCGGGCGAGCTGAAGACCAAGCCCACCCAACACTCGGTCAAGGAGCTGCGATCCATCGGCATCCAGCCTGATATTTTGCTGTGTCGCTGCGATCGGGAAATTCCGATGTCGGAAAGGCGCAAAATAGCGCTGTTTTGCAACGTCCGCGAAAGCGCTGTCATTCAGGCCTTGGACGTGGCTTCGATTTATGACGTGCCGTTGGCATACCACG
>JBPCWB010000490.1:0-2711 GCA_051009955.1 Hyphomicrobiaceae bacterium
TTGGTCCTGCGCCGACATCAAAAAGTATTGTCCGCTTGCCATCGCGCACCAACGTTAGATTGCAGTCGGGGGTGACCTGGTCGCCTGATACACCGAACCGACCCAAAATCTCGCCAAGTTCACGCTCGGGCATTCCATCGAACAGGAAACTGCCGGGTAATGTCAGGCGACCATCGCTCAACACGTCGACCATGACGTCGCCCAACGCCAATCGGGACTTCGCCCAAACCATGGAAGGTGCGGTACCGGCAAGCGCGGCCGTTGCTGCCAGTATGCTGCTCTTTGCTACGAATTCTCGCCGTGTGACTGTCATTGGTCCGTCCTTATTTCCCTTACCGGCTTCAGGTTTGAACGTTCTGTCCCGGCTCGCTCACCGGACTTCTTTCACGTCGACCACCATGGCGCGGGCGGTTCATGAGCAAAATGTGACTTGATAACACATGCAAAAACGTGAATGTGTGACACAACTTTACGAGGCCCGGTGTGTTGCAACTCTCCATTCTGATCCGATCGTGCCGCCTGCTTCCAGGAGCGCTCCTTGTCGCGGCCGGGCTGGTTTCCTGGCCGTGTCTGCTGTTGGCAGGAACAGCCGACCAATCCCCTAGCACGAGCGTTACTTACCTGAAGGTCGAGCGCGCGTACCAACTTTCGTTGGCTCGCAAGATACATTTGATTGATATTCGCCGGCCGTCTGAGTGGCGCCAAACCGGTATACCGCGGACTGCTACGCCCATCACGATGCATCAGGGCCCGACGGCTTTTTTTAGCCAGTTGCGAGATGTTACCAAGTCGGCCCCGCAACTGCCGGTTGCACTTATCTGTGCACACGGACATCGCTCCAAGTACATGCAAAAGGTTTTGGCGCGTTACGGCTACGCCAACATTATCGACGTTGGCGAAGGAATGCTTGGCAGTCAGTCCGGTCCGGGGTGGCTCAAGTCCGGTTTGCCAACGCAGAAATGGACGTCGGCCGCGACACAGTGACCTGTGCAATTCGAGGACACGTCCGAAATCAAATCTTGAACTATCATCATCAACCACGGTTCCACGTGACCGAATTCCAATGGAGAGAAAAAATGTTCAAACAAACCAACGTAGGTTCAACTGATCGGACTATCCGAATCGTCGTCGGGGCACTCCTCATTGCGGCACCGTACTTCACCGATTTTGCTTTCTGGTCAAACCCTCTGGCACGTTACGCCATTCCTCTTGTCGGCCTGATATTGCTCGTGACAGCTCTTGTTCGTTTCTGCCCGCTCTATCGCATTGTTGGGGTCCGTACATGTAGTTGACGGTATTGTTTGGCCGGCGCTTCGTCCGAACACGGTCACCAGCGGTTAACCACAACAAGAGTGTTGCACGCCCCCTGATCCCTCAGGAACTGACGTCCCACTCACGGACAGCCACCCAATTGCCAGCTGCTTGCCGCAGCACGCCCTCACCCCACCGGCTCAAGCGCCTCGGCCAGTTCCCGCCAGCGATGACACGCCACGTCGTGCTCCAGGCCGGAGTGTTCCAGCGCCGGCTCGTCCTCGCGGCATTTGTCGATTGCGAACGGGCAGCGGGTGTTGAACTTGCAGCCGGGCGGCGGATTGGTCGGGGAAGGAATCTCGCCTTCGAGCTTTTGCGCGTTCGAGACATGATCCGGATCGAGCGACGGGATCGCTGACAGCAACGCCTTGGTGTAGGGATGCCGTGGCGCAGAAAACAACTCCCGCGTCGGCGCCGTCTCCACCAGACGCCCCAGATACATCACTGCAACATGATCGCACGTGTGCGCGATGACGGACAAATCGTGACTGATGAACATGAACGTCAATCCCAGTTCGTCCCGCAACGACTTGAGCAGGTTGAGAATGTCGGCCTGGATCGAGACATCGAGCGCCGCAACGCTTTCGTCCGCCACGATGAAAGCCGGATTCGACACCAGCGCCCGCGCAATCGAGATCCGCTGGCGCTGTCCACCGGAGAACGCATGCGGAAAACGTCTCAGATGCTCGAGGTTAAGCCGGCATTTGCCCGCAATCTCGCGCACCCGATCGTCCGTTTCCTCACGCGAAGATGTAAGCCCCATCACCTCCAGCGGCTCGGCGATGATGTCGCGCACCGTCATGCGCGGACTGAGCGCGGCATAAGGATCCTGGAAGATCAACTGCGCACGCTTGCGATAGTCCTTCAGTTCGGGCTTCGACATGGCCTGGAGGTCGTAGTCGACTTCGCCGTCCGCAAAGTGAACCCCGCCCCGCGCAATCGGCACGGCCTTCAGGAAGGCCCGGCCGAGCGTCGTCTTGCCGGATCCGCTTTCTCCCACCAGAACGAAGAATGACCCTTTCGGAATATCCAGGTTGACGGCCTCGACCGCCTTCAGGGTCTGCTTTGCGAAAACGCCGCCGCGGAGCTTGAAGTGCACCGAGAGGTCGCGCGCGGAAATGATCGGCTTGTCGCTCATGCCGCACCCCTTTCCTCAGCCGTGACGAAACACGCACCGATATGGTTCTGGCCGAACTTCGAGGTTGGCGGAATTGATGCGCTGCACCGCGGCTCGGCCCGCACGCAGCGGGTATGGAAGACACACCCCGGGGGACGCTCCAGCGGGCTCGGAATATCACCGGGGACGGGCGTCAATGGCGCATCGAGATCGTCCAGTTTCGGCAATGCGTTCAGGAGGCCCTGCGTATAGGGGTGCACGGGATCGCGAATAACCTCTCGAA
>JBPCWB010000491.1:0-2670 GCA_051009955.1 Hyphomicrobiaceae bacterium
GCATATGCCGCCAGTCCATGCAGACATAGTGGATTGCGCCGTCTTGGCAGCAGGCCGCGAAGTGGCGGAAGACTTTCGCGAGAAAGGCCTGAAATGCGTCCTCGCTCATTTCGCCAGACGCCATCGCGAACTCGCGATGCTTGACGCCACCCAGACCGCATACATGACCGTTGATCGGTACATTGTAGGGCGGATCCGTGAACACCATCTGCGCGGGCGCTTCGCCAAGCAGGCGCTGGTACGTCGTCAGGTCGGTCGCATCACCACATATCAGGCGATGCTGACCTACGAGCCAGATGTCACCCAATTGCGTGATCGCTGGGCCTTCGGCGACTTCCGGAACCGGGGGCTCCGGCTCGTCATCTTCAACCAGGTCCTCGATCAAGACATCGATCTCACCCATGTCAAATCCGGTGAGCGTCAGGTCAAACTCGGGATCAAGATCAGCGAGATCCTGTAGTTCCAGCGCCAAGATCTCGTTGTCCCACCCGGCCAGCGTCGCTAGCTGGTTCTCAGCCAGGATGTAGGCTCGTTTTTGTGACGGACTCAGATGTTCGATCCTGAGGACCGGCACAGACTCCTTATTCAGTAGTCTCGCGGCCTCGCATCGACCGTGACCGGCTAGGATCATCATGTCTTCGTCGACCAGGATCGGATTGTTGAATCCGAACTCATTGATCGAATCTGCAATCTGTCTGATTTGCCGCTGGCAGTGGATTCGCGCATTGCGCGGGTTGGATTTGAGCACGGATAACGGCGCGTGCTCGACGCCAGTTGGAGCAGCCATGCTTGCTCTCCTTGATTGGTGGTAGTGATGGAAAATGAGAACGAAGACGGGGCCGCCACTCTCGCGAGGCCGCGGGAACATCACCGCAAGGCCGCACTCTTCAGGCGTCACGCCATCTTCAAGACGCTACCCTGCCAACCTAGCGGAACATCCTAGCGATGGATGACGGTCACAGACCTGCCGCTGCCATCGCCGATTGGCACTCACGTCGAGCACAAATGCATTATATTCTAGAGTTTTAAGTTTTCAAGATCAAAAGTAACTCGAAATGCATTTTCGTCTTTTTTGCTGTAGGTCACGGAAACCATCGAGCAGAATCGCAATTGGCATAATTTGATTATGATTCTACGCTGCGAAATCATCATCGGCCAGATTGAAGTTCAAAACTATATTGAATTGAACTGCCTCCAATCGGACCAGCTGTCGCGAGACCTTCTAGGCGTGACGGAGCCGCTGCCAGATCTCGCTACAGGCGGCGCCAAAGCCTGCCGCAACGGCCAATCCTGCAACAATCCAACCGAGAAGCGGTATTAGCGACACAATGCCGAGGAGGATCGCACCTAGTACCGACCACCACATCTGCGTGCGTGGCTGCACATCATTTAGCGCGCTCCGGCGCAGCGCGCGAATATGAAGCCCGACATATGCACTAACGCTTGCGAAACCGACGATCCAAGCTATGCCGATCGCCATGAACAACGCGCCTCCGATTGGGATTCCGAGAATTGACATCATCAGTGCGCCGGCGATCGCGGATGCGACGAGGCCGATTGCAATGCCACGGCCGAGGCTCGACCAAGGATGTTGACGCAAATCGCGCGCAGAATTCACCATCAGGTGCGGAAACACTGCGTGCACCAAAATGACGAGAAGAACCAGCGCCAGCGCCCAGCCGAGCCCGATCAGCAGCCCGAACCCAAGGATCGCCCATCCAATGGGTCGGAAATCTGGCAATTCGATTGAAATCTGACGAACCTTGCCCTTGATCGTCGCGCCGTCAGCAATCTCGGGCGCTTGCTTACCCCGATAGACCAGGTCACCGCCAATGACGGCATTCGGGCCGACCACAATGCGCCGTGCCAGAAGATCAACCTTCCCTGCAGTCTCTCCAGCAATTGTTATGCGTTGCGCTACGGCTCTGAGACTGCCACCAATCCGGCCCTCAACGTCAATTGTCTCGGCAGCAAAGCGCACGTCGCCGCCGACAGACCCATTTGATGTGATCCGAATGGTTCGCGCTCCGGCGACCAGATCGTCCTCAATCGTGCCCGATAATCTCAGGTTCACAGCGACGGAAACGAAATCGGTCGCCGTGCCACCGCGTTGCTCAACGTCATAGCCACCAATGATTGCGTTGCTAACTGCTGCCTTATCCAAGGTAACGTCGCGACCCGCTGCAAAAACGTCATCTGAAATGGTCGCTCTAACGGTGACCGAGCGTCCAGCGAGAAACTGCACGTCAGCGTGTTGACCAGTCAGGGTTACTCTTTCGCGTTCCGTGTCGGACTTCTGGGCAATTGCCTCGGGAGCTCCAGTCACCGCCATCAGACATACGAGTAGCATACTCAATGTGACATGCCGCGGGTCACCAACTCTGTTTTCAATAGCCATTGCTTCGATCTCGTTGGAATAGGTTTGTAGCATGGTTAAACTTCGCCGATGCTAAATGCCTTGCGATAGGTCAAGCCCCAGTCAGAGGACTTGGTTTGGCGCAAATCCGATGTCGCAGATCAGTTAGTTCCAGATGCGATCTGTTCACACGCTGAGAGCGCAAACCTCGGCGACAAATATCGTATCGCCCGGCCCGTCGGAATCCTGCGCAGTGAGGCGCTATAGGCAGTCAGATACACTCTCTGGAGCGTTGCTGGTGCGTTATGGGCCGG
>JBPCWB010000492.1:0-6533 GCA_051009955.1 Hyphomicrobiaceae bacterium
CACGCATGATCGCTTCGCGCTTGAACTCGGAACTGAAACGCCTGTATCGCCTCGGCTTCGTCATAAAACACCTCCTAGCGCACAAAGCGCTCATTCTAGGTGTCCACGAATACGGGGGAAGACCACATTTCTCCAATTGCGAAGAACTGACGGTCAGCGTCCTGGTGACACGCCTGCAACCTTCCTGACTACCAGCGCTAAAGTCCGCAATATTACCTTTGTGGAACTGAGCCTTCGGGCCGGCGTTGCATCAGCTTTGCCCCCAGTCGGTAGACACGGTTCTCATTGTACTGGGTCATCTCGCCAAGATTGCTAGTGGCCTAATTGCAAAATGCGCCCGGCGCTGTCCGGTCTCTGTTTTTCGAGGAGAGCGGTTTCCGCGATCAAGGTGTGTGCGTAAATCTTGGTGAACGCCGAGATCATTGGCTGTGTCGCTTGCAACTCAAACTGCATAAACGCGACCAGTTGATCCCGTTACAATGTGGATTGAAAAGATGCATGGGTTGCTTGAGCCGTGGCGTTTCGAATCGTCGGTGGAGTTGGGGGAAAAATTCGACGGAAAGAGCTTCAAGGAAATAGAGCGGTTTGTCCCCTTCTCCATCTCACCCCGCTCCCTCTCCATACGGTCAGACTGTTTTGCGATTTATTGTTTCTTTATAATAGGTTATCGTGCAAATATTGGAATCGATCCAGAATACTAGCATCTTAGTTTTGAACATATAATGTTAAACTCCGATTCCATGACGTTTGTTAGCAATGAAAAGTGCCTCGCGGGCACAATAAAACTATCGTGGACTGACAGACACACAATGCTGTGCTTTCTGAAGTAATTCTGAACTCGACCGCAAATCTCCGCGTCAATGTTTTGAAGTCGAAGTCCGAAACCCGTAAACCAAAACCGCTTTAATGCTGGTAACTGGTCAACTATTTTTTGGAGGGATTGTTTGGCAAGTTGATGCGGATCAGCGATTTGACGACTGTCAAGTTCGCCTAAGAGAGCCAAGACTGCTCCGGGGCGTGACCGTGCGTTGAGAGCGATGTTGAATGCCAGCTTTGCTACGGTCCGATCAATACCGAAATTGTCATAGAAGTCATAGGCGACGTCATCAAACGGGAGCCCCAAACCAGCAATGGCATTCAATAGGCGGGGGTGGCAAGCGTGGTAGTCATGCTCTTTTACATTCTGGCCGTCGATTTGGATGCGCGATCGGATCGAACTGCGAACATGTTGCCACCAGGGGCCATACCAGCGGCCACCCTGACTGAAATTGTTATTGAACACGCGATGATATTCCTTGGCAGACGCATCGACTGAGTGGTCAGCGAAGACTATTCTGCCGTCGAGACGAGTCTCCCCAGTCGTTAGTTTTAAATCGATCGTCGATCGTCGCTTGCCGCAAGATATCGTTCTGATCGCGGACTTCTTTCTCCAATTTTCGCAAGCGCTTTGACTGCTTAAATGATTTCAATCGCCTGTTTTCATCCCTGAGGACAATTGGAGGTCGATCATGGTGGATTACGTTTAATTGTTGGTGAGCAAGCTCCGCAGCAAATTCGGACGTCAGACGAAGGCGCGAGCGGTAAATCGTGTTTGGAGATGGTGATGTGCGCTCGTGTTCGATTAGGCCCGCGATGTCGAATAGCTGGACGGCATCCAGAACAGATTTATATGTGTAATAGGGCGGGCGGTATTGCCGCGTTACCGGGTCACTGTAGTGGCTACGGTCTCTTGAATAGTAGATCCACCTACCGCTACGCAGAATGTGCGGTTGGGCAAGGTTTGCCATCAGCGAGCTGACGCAAGCGACTTGTTTTGCACTATTGGGTTGAATTCCATATCTTTCAAGCGCGTCGTTGGGGCTTGCGAGCACGACGTGCGGCCGGAACGGTTGATCTTCATTTCGATGTGGAAATTGTCTTGATTTTGAGAGGTGTGACGCGCTTGGCGCGAGCCCGTCTATCAGAGTCGGACACTCGGTGGACCCGGGACCAAGAGGACCTCCGCTCGTTGTTCGATTGTATTCTTCGCTTATTGCCATTTCAGCCTCTATACCGATCGGTGCATGGAAAAACGGGCATTCGCCCGGCTTGAAGCCGACGAGTGTTTGGATGTTGATTGAGTGGGCGAGGGCTTGGCTCGCAGTTGAAACCCGAGCAGCGAGTAACTCGAAGGCCTATAGGGATCGGTCCCTTGCTCGGTTCGATGGAACGGCTGACGGCCCCGATCAGGAGCCGGTTCGGATTGTGGTAGCGCCGCGCGGTTTTGACGTCGTTGTAGTCTCCGCGCACGTCTACGTCCGACGTTGATGCGGTTGACAAATGGGCAACTGAGTTATTGACGTAAAGTCGAAACTGTAGTTGCGGTTTACATTTAAATCATTGAAAATAAATCATAAAAACCCGACTTTTAATCGGACGGTCCTAGGTTCGATCCCTAGCGTGCCCACCACTGCTTTCAAGCGGTTAGCGAGCGTCGCGCCGCTGAGCCTAGGTCCGGCTTGCAACTAGGTGCCGCTTTCGTTCTCGCGACGATGTTCGTCGAGCTTAACGATCGCAGCGGTCGCCAGTCCTTTGGTTCGCGCCAGATAGGTTTCATGAATCGTTGTCGCTGACTTGATCGTGTGCCCGTTGATCGTCGCGATCTGCCGCGGCGAACAACCCGCTCTTGCCAACATGATGACCGTGGTTCCGCGCAGATCATGGAACGTCAATCGACCATCAACTCCCGAACGCTCGGTGGCCTTATTCCATGACGATTAGAAGCCCGGTTCCGTCCAGGGCCACCCTCGCGTGTTCGTCAGGATCAGCGGCGAACGGAACGGTGCCGATTCGAGCGCAGAAGGCAAAGCCGCGGTGCATGGAATGAAGACGTCGCGCCCGGTCTTGGACTGAAGCAATGAGATCGCAGCACCATCAAACGCGGACCAACGTAGGGCACGCAAATCGCCTTGCTGCTGGCCAGCGTACAAACCCAACGTCAACATCTCTCATCCGGATCGAATGGACAACGTCCTGATAATTCACATTCAGGAGCTGCCCGAGGAAGAAGCTCAACGCGGTGCTGCATTACAGCATGGAAACGATGCTACGCTGAAGTTAGTCGCGTATAGACATGCTAAGCGGCTTGCTTGATCGTGGGCACTGGCACACTTGGCTGTTGGCGCGACTTCGGCGGAGTGTAGGACATGTCCCAATGATGCTGACAGTAAGGTCGGCCGGCGGCTTGCCGTGCGCCACAGAAATGAAAATCTGCATGTCGGGGATCGCCGATCGGCCATCGGCATTCGTTTGACTCAAGGTCCTGTAGGGTTTTGTTTTTCGTCGAGCGCTTTGTCATATCAACCTGTATTCAATTCCACTGCGCTTCCGTGCGCGTTGACCAGATATGGTGTTAAAATGCTGCAGCGCAATATGTAGCCTCGTGCGACGCTAGCGCACATAAGATGCGGGTCGTACGCGCCAATCTCCGCCACGAGTCCAGCTACGACGTTCGCCACCAATCCCAATCGTCACATTTACGGGGCAGTCGAATATTCAATTTGATGTGCCTAAATCGACGCCGACGGCAATTGCTATTTCATGATCAACTTGGCCCGCGATGGACTGTCATTACCTCTATTGCCAACCCATTTTTATATTATGAAACAATGTCTTATCTAAAAGATCTCCCTGGAGGCTGCTCAACAGGCGGCAAGACCGGCAATCAACCGGCGATGCCGGGTCCGGTAATGCACGCGCAGCCGAGTGTGACGGGTGGCGCCGTGTTGCCCGGACCGGACCCCTATCTCGACGGCCCAGGCAGATTCGCCGAGCCCCGCCTTGGGCGCGCCGCGGAGTTCGGGCCGCTGATGACCGCCGGTTACGATCCCGCAAGCGTTGAGTCGTTTGCGCCGGTCAATGTTGCCGTCGACGCCACCGCAGTTACAGCATTCCCCGGCGCGGATGGCGTCCGAAATGCTTGCACCACCACTCGTTGCAGGGCAGATCACGACGCGCCACAAGCGACGTTGGGTAGGCGCCGCGCCAACAGACGGTCATGACGTCTCTAGACGATATTTTTGAAACCGGGCACCGTCATACTCGACGTTATCAATGAGCCTTGCTCCGAGCCTCGCAAGTCCGCCCAATTTCGTACGCGACGGCGGCACCAAAAATGTCACGAAGTGAATTCTCTGATCGGCTACGGCAAAATCGATTGCCTTCCTCGTGATGCGTGCACCAAGTCCAAAGTAGTCGGGCTTGAGCACCAATCCGTAATCCCACTCATCACCTTCTTTCTGAAAACCGCCCCACCCGACGTAGACGCCGTCGCACAGAATTGCCCAATGACCAAGTCCATCACGACGCCAGCAATCTTCCTTGGCTGCAACGAATTGGGCAACGCAACGCCGGTCCCACGTGGAAGTCAGCAGAGGAAGGTGTTCCGCGACGCGGGGGTCGGTCATATGTGCAAGGATTTCGTCCGGAGATATGTCAGACAATCTCCCAAAGGTGAGTTCGCCTCCAGATTTTATCATGACTTCGACGCGTGTCCTGCCAACAAACCGACGCCAGCATCCTTTGATGCGACGTGCTCAATAGTCGAGGAGGTAGACCAAAAACGATAGATTGCGAAGGGGCCATCGCAGCGCTGGGCTCCGTCGCAAGGGCCAGGAACGGCCGTGGTCGCCGATCAAACTGTTGCAATACATCTTGATCCGTACGCACGCCTCAAGTGAGGCGTGCGCGCTGGTTGCGACTAGTTCCGAGCCCTATCCTTGGTCGCGGTCCTGGACTGTACTATCGTTGCGATGACCCAAACCGTACCGCCGCTGCGGAGGCTTGAATAGATCATTCTACTTTCTCGGTTTGATTGCACTTAGCTCCGCGCTCTCGCAATGTCGCTTTCGCGAATTTTGATGTTCACGGTCTTTCCGTCCCAACACTTCTCGTCATTGGGCTTCAATATGCGCAAATTGATCCATGTATTGTCGCTGTCGCGACGCACGCGGAACTTCACGCCGAACTGCGCGTAGTGACCGGAATTCAGGTGATTGAGCCGTTGATTGGGCCACGTGCCCTTATCGCCAGTGTCCAGTGCCTTGTTGGGCAGACCTTCGGTGTGGGTCAGGCCGTCGCCCCTGCGGGTGCGTTTGTAGATCAGATCTTTCACCGTGATCTGCTTCCCCGAGAGGTTCGTGACCCGGGGTTTGACACGCTGACAGTTGCCGGCAAAGGCCGTTGTTGACGAAACTGAAGCAACAAAAGCTGCTCCAACTACGGTGGTCATGGCGAGACCACTTAAACGTTTATTCAAAGTCATATTTAACTCCATTTCGTTTATGTGACGCCGGCGATAACCGGCCGTTCGCGGGTTAGGTCGCGTGACGGTGCTGGGATGTTCGAAGTGGATGAAAAAATAGAAAACTACATCGTTGTTTCGCGCGTAACTGACATGAACCGATTGAGACAAAGTTTGAGTTTTCGATGATTTGATCTGCGCCACAGGACTGGACGAATGCCGGGCAGACCTCGAACTATCTGCTTGCGATCACTGCGCCTGTGGATCCGAGGCACGCGGTGGCGGCACTCTGCAGTTGCTCATCAACGCGGCTGAAAGGCCGGAGAGGACCGGTCGCGTCGGCCGGTGGAATTCCGCTATGTTGAAGGGTTACTGATGCCGGCCGGTTGGCGTGCAGTATTGTCATTTCCACGTCGAAGACCGACAAACCTTCCTTTTCGAGTCACAACGCCGTGTGGGGTCCATGCGATCAACGGCTGTCTCCAGGCCAGTCAATTAGGTGACGGGCTACAAACCCGCCGCTCGATGGTCATCGGCGTGAACGGCTTCGTCAGACGCTGACGGCAGGTAAGGTCAGTTCACTTCCGCCCCATAGAGTAGAATTCGTTGTTGGGCCTCATCGAGGCGAAGTTGGCCATGCGATTGCTGAGGCCAAAGAAGGCCGTGATGCTGGCGATATCCCAAATGTCCTCGTCGCAAAAGCCGTGACCGTGCAAGATATCAAAATCCGCTTCGCAGATATCCTTTGCCCCATTTGAAACCTTCAATGCAAAGTCAAGGAGAGCCATTTGCCTCGGTGTGATGTCCGCCTTTCTGTAGTTCACCGCTATCTGATCAGCGATGTAGGAATCCTTGGCCCGAATTCGCAGGATGGCACCGTGCGCAACCACGCAGTACTGGCAGCCGTTGTCGCTTGAGGTAGCAACAACGATCATCTCTTTCTCCGCTTTGGAAAGACCGCTCTCTTTTTCCATCAATGCGTCGTGGTAGGCAAAGAAGGCGCGCAACTCTTCAGGCCGATGGGCCAAAGCCAAGAAGACGTTGGGCACGAAACCCGCCTTTTCCTGGACAGACAGAACCATCTCTCTGATATCTTCTGGCAGTTCATTGAACTCCGGCACGGGGTAGCGGCTAATCGGTTTCGTTTCCATCTTCTGGTACCTATGTTTTTCGCCAAGCGGTCAATGCTAACAGTGCGGTTTTAAGTTGCTGGCAAACACGTTACGCCGCCTCATTTGCTCGGGTGCACGGA
>JBPCWB010000493.1:0-3690 GCA_051009955.1 Hyphomicrobiaceae bacterium
CAAAGACCGCTTTGCGATGAGGTGCCTGACTGCGCGATCCGATCAATCGAAAGCCGGCTGCCTTCCATGCCTGAATGCCACCGTCGAGCAGACTGACCTTCCTGTGGCCGTAGTACTCCAGAAGCCAAAACAAGCGCGCAGCATGAAAGCCGCCTTTATCATCATAGATGACGACAGCCGTTCGTGAATTTATACCGAGCAAGCCCAACAATTGCGCGATCCGCCGATCCGACTTGAGCGCGCCCGGCACGTGCGCCATCGGGTCGGCAAGTTCATTGGTTGGCAAGTTGATGGCGCCGGGCAGGTGACCAGCGGCAAACGCTTTTGCGGACCGAACATCGACGACACGTATGGGCGTCGTCGCGTCAAACCACCCCAATGCCCTCTGGTGTTCAACCGCATCACGCAGCTGGACGGCTGTCGTACGAAGCTGTGGGTTGGCATATGTGGGCGGGTTGGCATGGGCGCCAAGCGCGCCCAGGCAGATCGTTGTTGCCGCTGCCAGCGGAAGGATACTATTGCGGAGCATTGAGCTCTCCTGTGTTTGCGTTTCCATGGTTCGTGATGCTCTACGCCGGCTGTGGCACGTAACGTATGTACGGCTTCGGAGAACGCCATCCATCTGGGAACAACTTTCGTGCCTCGTCGTCACTGACAGTGGTCGCGATGACGACATCATCGCCCGGTTGCCAGTTTGCCGGTGTTGCAAGCCGATGCATTTCGCCCATTTGCAAGGCGTCGAGCGCACGCAGCACTTCTGCGAAGTTGCGGCCGCACGTCATCGGGTAAGCAAGGATCAATCGGATCTGTTTGTCCGGTCCGACGATGAAGGTTGAGCGTACGGTTGCGTTATCCGCCGCCGTGCGATTCCCAGCCGAACCGTCGAGCTTGGCCGGCAACATGCCGTAGAGTTTTGAAACGGCGAGATCGCCGTCTCCAATCAGCGGATAGTTTGGCGCAAACCCGGTTACGTCCTCGATGTCTTTGGACCAGTCCACGTGCCGCTCGACAGGGTCCACACCAAGACCGATAATCTTGCAGTCGCGGCGGTCGAATTCGGGTTTGAGAGCCGCCATGACGCCAAGTTCCGTCGTGCAGACGGGTGTAAAGTCCTTTGGATGGGAGAACAGAATGCACCACGAGTCCCCGACCCAATCGTAGAAATCAATCGGACCCATCGTGGTTTCTGCCGTGAAGTCAGGCGCACGGTCGCCAATACGAATTGTCATCGTTGTAACCTCGTTTCCTCAATGTATGGTAAGGGGCCGAAGTTGGATGCCGGCACGTTTCACTTGCTGGACGGGGCGACTGGCCAGACATTGCTTGCTCGCCAACCGCAGAACGACCCTGTCCAACGATGATATTGACGTAATCCCAATGGGCCCGAACGTTAATATTCTTTGTGTCTTATTCTTTGATGCAAAAAACGGGACAATGACATGGATACACTCAGAGCCATGCAGGTATTTGTCGAAGTCGCCAGACAGGGCGGATTTGCACCAGCAGCCAAAAAGATGGGGCTCTCAACATCCTCCGTCAGCCGTCACGTGACCAATCTCGAGGACATGTTTCATGTCCAGTTGTTCAATCGAACGACGCGTCATCTCAGCCTAACGCCAGCCGGTGAAGACCTCATTTCGCAATGCGAAAGCATCGTCCAAAACGTGGACGAATTGGTGCAGACCAAGCGACGCGATCCAGCGGAACCGAAAGGCCGATTGCGTGTCACAATGCCGTTATTCGTTGCGTCCATCCTCATGGAAGATGTCGTCGCCCGCTTTGCAACGTTGCATCCCGGCGTGACCCTGGATCTGCTCATCGTCGATCGCGTTGTCAATATCGTCGAAGAGGGATTCGATATGGCCGTCCGTGTCGGATCATTGCCGGACTCGACGCTCATCTCACGCAAGTGCCTTGAACTGCAACTGGCACTCATTGCGTCTCCCGGCTATCTGGTGGAACGCGGAACTCCGGTCTCGCCGGATGACCTTCGCAACCACAACTGCGTGATTGATACAGCAGCACCGTATCGGGATCGATGGCCACTCAAGGTTGACGGTGCCGTCAATCGTTATCATGTGAAGGGCAACGTATCCGTCAATAGTGGATCTGCCGCCCGCAGACTTGTCGTGGGCGGCGTCGGCCTGGCCTTGTTGCCGGAATACCTGGTGTTCGACGATATCGAAAAGCAGCGATTGGTCACCGTTCTCGACGAGCATGTCATCGACTTCGGCGGCATCTTCATTGTCTATCCGCAGAGCCGGCATCAATCGAGCGCAATTCGAAGCTTTGCCGATCTCCTCATGGAGCACACGAAACCAATCAGGCACTACCGTGAGAAGCAGATGGCCAAGCGATTGAAGCAAGCTCAGCCGGATTGAGCGGCATGGCCCGCGGTCCGTAGACCGAACCTCCCAGGCCATGGCGAGCCGCGGCTCTACCCAACAAACGTCTGGGCCGACCGGGCGCGGACGGATCGACTTGGGTCGTGTCCAGAAATTCACGCGCTACTGACTTTGACTGAGCGGCCAAGGTCGCGATCGCCGTTGAGAATCAACGGCTTCGTCGGACTGTGCTCCCGGCGGGAAGCCAGGCCGTGGGGGGCCAGCGGATCACACGTCGTCCCCATCTCACCGTCATGCTAATCGGGATCAAGCAGACCTGGAAACACATTGTCTGCGGCTCCAAACTGATCTCGACCGGATAGCAGATTGTTCTGCTCGCCTGTGATCGTAGGCATTCGGACCGGCTGAAATGAGTTCGGGTGAAGCTCAACCAAAATGTGCCGGCTGGTCTCAATATCCGCGACGGTCAGCTGGTTGCCGGTGATCAAATTTATCTGTCGCTCGGAAAGACCTGCCAGGTCGAGACCGGTATAGCGAAACAACAATTCGAGACGGGCAAAAAACGAGATGCCGCGCAAAAAAATGCGGAACCGAAACAGGCTCGGTTCCGCAGGTCCAAGTGGTCTGTCAGATCAGAGGCCTTCGTATCAGTTGATCCACTTGTCGACTGTGGCCTTGTTCTCCTTAACCCAGCTTTCCGCAACATCCTGCGGATCAAGCTTGTCGCGTCCAATCTGAAGAATCCAGCCGTTCACGACGGCCGGGTCCAGCTTGATCTGTTTCAGAAACTTGGCCGCCTTCGGATTACGCTTTTCCAGCGACTTTGAGAACGCCACATAGATGCTCGCGTCGGCATGTTTGCATTTGAACTTCGAAGCGTCGAGCCAGTCTTCCTGGTCGAGCTTCAAAGCCATGCAACCTTCGGTCCGCGCGGGCTCGTCAAGCGTGCTGATCTTGTAGGCGGCATGGATCCACTCCGGCGTCCAGTAATAGAAGAGAATGGGCTTCTCTGTGGCATAGGACGCTTTCAGTTGAGCCTTGAAGGTAGCGTCGGATACGATCTCCGGCTCCCACAATTCGTTTAGGCCGTAGTCCTTGAACTTGACCTGCCACATCTTGGTTGATTTCCATGATGCATCACCGGCCCAATACTCGCCTTTGCCGTCACCATCCTTGTCGAACATGGCCGCAATCTCAGGCTTCTTAAGATCGTTGAATGACTTGATCTTGTCGGCCAGATAGTGCGGCACGAACATGCCCTGCGTTCCCTTGTAGGGCGTGTTGTGATCGACCGTCTTGGCTTCTTTGATGAATTTGTCCCAAAGAGCCTGCTGGTTTGGCATCC
>JBPCWB010000494.1:0-3316 GCA_051009955.1 Hyphomicrobiaceae bacterium
ACGCGGATGCCGGAACGGGCACGGCAGGAACTCTTGTGTCGCGTCGCGATAGAGATGCACGCCGTCGGGTGTCACGCGCAGGTCGCCGTGATCGCAGAAAACGAGCAACGGGCCGAAGTGCTCATGGTGCTGCGGCGCTTGAGGCGCACCCAAGGCGGTGTTGACTGCACCATAAGCCCGAGTTGTCTTGAGGTCGGCCTCCTGTTGCGGTGAGGTCGCGTGGGCAAGCGCGGCGCGGGCACGGCCGTAGTCGTTTGGGTTCTTGACCCGGCCGAGTTCACTAATGCCGTCCTGCCAGATGTCGCTGTCGAAGCGTCCATAACCGGAATAGGCCAGGCTCGCAAAGGCACCGTTGTCAAAGGTGATTAAGGCGGAATAAGCACCTTCCGTCGGTCGCTCTGGATCCCAGGCACCGGTCGCGGCCGTGATCTGGGTAGCATGCTGGCTGCACAACAATCGGACGACGTCGACTTGATGAACGCCCTGTGAGAAGATAACACCGCCGCCATCCTCGGTGCGCAGTTCTTCCGCGCGGCGTGGCCGGTACAGAAAGTCGGTACAGTTGAGCGCGTGCAGCATACGGACGCGACCTAGCTCGCCGCTGTCGATCAGCGTGCGGGCCTGGCGCACCGGAGCATCGAAGCTGTGACTCGGGCCGATCAGCAGATGTCGACCGGCTTCTTCGAAGGCGGCGATCATGCGCAGACCATCATCGATGGTCACGGCCATAGGTTTTTCAACGAGAGCATGTTTGCCGTTTTGCGCCGCCGCGATGGCTTGATCTGCATGATACTGGTGTGGGCTGGCGATGTAGACCGCCTGGATGTCCGATTGGGCGAAGAGGTCTTCGGCTGTTGTGTAGCTGGTGGCGCCGTACTCAGCCTCGAACCGATCGCGCGCATCGGGGCGTGGGTCTGCGGCCGCGACCAGCTGAACCCGTTTGTCGGAGCGGAACGTCGCCTGCATCAGAACGAAGGCACGCCCCAGTCCAACAACGCCGAGCCGAATGGGATCAGAGGTCAATGACGAGGTCTCCGTCCGACGCCCGCGAAACGCACAGCATGATGTGTGCTGCCTTTTCGCTCTCTTCCAGAACCATATCGCGATGCTCGACGCTACCACGGATCAAGGTGGCCTTGCACGTGCCGCAGGTGCCGCTTTCGCAGGAGCTTGACGTCTTGACACCGGCGTCGCGCAGGGCTTCGAGAATTGAACGGTCGGCCGGCACCATGATGGACTGTCCGGTGGCATTGATGGTGACAGAAAACGCCCTGTCGTCGCTGCGCACGACCTCGATTGGCTTGAAGTCCTCGAAGTGGACCCGGCCCTCAGGCCAATGTCCGGACATGCCCCGGACGTCTTCCATCAGCGCCGCCGGACCACAGCAATAGACGTGGCTGTTGTCAGGCGCTTCGAGATCGTCCCAGAAATCGTAAACCTTGGCCGGATCGCCGTTGTCGTGGTGGATCACGGCGCGATCGCCGAACTGCGTAACGATTTTGTCGAGGTAGGCGGTCTCTTCGGCACTGCGCGTGCAATAGATCAAACGAAATGAGTCCTGTCGCGCATCCAGAGCGCGGGCCATCGCGAGAATCGGTGTGATGCCGATACCGCCGGCAATCAGCAAGTACCTGGGTGCCGGGACCAGCCTGAAATCATTCTGCGGAGCTTCCACCCGCAATGTCGCCGAAGGCAGTGCATCGGCATGCATGGACTCAGATCCACCGCGCGAGTCGGGTTCCCGCTTGACGGCAATGACGTATCTATCTGGTGCACTCCCATCATTGAGGAGTGAATAGCGGCGCATGGCACCTGACGGTGTTTCGACTGTGACGTGTGCACCGGGCTCGAACTCAGGGAGGCGGCCTCCATCCGCTCGCGCCAGAACGAATTGCGTGATGGACGGCGTCAAATCGAGCCGTTCCATTATAGTGAGTTGCAGCAATTTGCGGTCGTCGGTCATTCCGTGATTCCTGCGCAGCGGCGAAAATGCTTAGATATCTAAATATTGGCTGTCAATGGCTGGACGGTCCAGAACGGCTACGGTAGAAACGGAACTTAGAGATCTAATGAAATCGACTGGAGTGGCCGATGCTTACGCGGGAAGAAAATGATGTCCTGACTCGGGTCTCAGCCGATACACCTATGGGACGACTGATGCGGCAGCATTGGACTCCGGTTTGTTTGATCGAAGAGGTCGCGGTGCCTGACGGCAAGCCGATCCTCGTCGAAGCCCTCGGCGAGCGCTTCGTGGCATTTCGCGACAGCGACGGACGACTGGGATTGCTTGACGAACTCTGTCCCCACCGTCGCGCCTCGTTGGTTCTCGGCCGCAATGAAGAATGCGGTCTGCGCTGCCTCTACCATGGCTGGAAGTTCGATGTCGGTGGCAATGTCGTTGCCATGTCATCGGAGCCTGAAGGGAGTCCGCTGAAGGACAAAATCAAGCATCGCTCCTATCCCGTGCGCGAATGGGGCGGGTTCGTTTGGGCCTGGCTCGGTGCCGCCGAAGACATTTACGATTTCGAACCGCCGGCATTCGCCCCAACCGATGACACGCGGATCGCGATCCTGAAAGTGAAGGTGCCCTGTAACTGGGCGCAGATCACGGAAGGGCAGATCGATAGTGCGCACTCGTCGTCGTTACATTCGTCGGACATGGTTCCGGCGCGGGTCGAGGGCGCGGCGGCCGATGACACGTCCTGGTACCGGCCATCGACGGACCGCTCACCGCGGATGCAGACGCAGACAACGAGTTACGGATTTCGTTACGCCGCGATCCGGCGGCCGATCAAGAATGCGGCCACACACAACTATGTGCGCGTCACGCAATTTATTGCGCCGTACACGTCGCTGATCCCACCCAACAGTTCCTATAATGTCGCCAGTGTCATCGTTCCGGCGACCGACGAGTCGACGTCATTCTATTTCATCGCCTGGGGCGGAACGGCCTGTCCGTCGACGCCGGAATGGCGAAAATTCAACTGTACCGTGCCGGGCATGGATCTCGATGATGACTGGCGGCCGAAGCGCTCGATCGACAACTGGTTCGACCAGGACCGACAGGCTATGAAGCTTGGCAACTTCACCGGCATTCAGGGCATCCCCAATCAGGACATCGCGATGTGGTGCAGCATGGGCGCGATCGTTGATCGCAGTCGGGACATCCTGGGGGCATCGGATATCGCGATCGTTGAGTTCCGACGTCTGATGGTTGACGCCGCCGCGAAGATTGCTGCTGGTGGCGGTGCGCTGGGAGCGGAGGCGCCGCGCGTGCCGCAGGTGTCCATTGCATCGTTCGAAGGCGTCATTCCGA
>JBPCWB010000495.1:0-9626 GCA_051009955.1 Hyphomicrobiaceae bacterium
ATCCAGGTCAATTCAATATCGTCCACAACATCGTGGCAGATGAGGATGGCTGGGTGTACGTGGCGGATCGGGAAAACCATCGCGTCCAGGTGTTCGACAGCAACGGGAAATATGAGGCTCAGTGGAACAACCTGCACCGGCCCTGCGGTCTCTACATGCCCCGCGGGCGTTGCCAGCACTGCATCATCGGCGAACTCGGACCGGGCATGGCGGTTAATCGCGACGTCCCGAATCTGGGCCCGCGGCTCAGCATTGTCACGAACGAAGGCAAGCTTATTGCCCGCCTCGGTGGTGAGGAGGGGCCTGGCCTCGAGACAGGAAAGTTTCTTGCGCCGCACGGACTGGCAGTTGATTCGCGCGGCGATATCTATGTCGGAGAAGTCGGATATACGAACTGGCCGTCCAGCCATGGTGACCAACCCCAACCCGACTATTTGCGCACATTGCAGAAGCTCGAAAAAGTCGCCTAGCAGGCTGATCACTTGAGATGGAACCAATGCCGCTCGCGCGCCCGTTCAGGCTGGGCAACTGCCGCTTCATTGGTTCATCGGCTGGATTTCCGTTCCAGCGATCTGGGCGCGCATCAAACGAGTCAGATCGAGGACGTAGCGGCGCAATTCGGCGCCGTTGGCCGCCGACGCGTCGAGGCACTCAAATGCCATGCTGATCTGGCGCAAAGCACGCCGCTCCGCCTTTTCGTGACCAAGGAGATCGACGATCGTCGGCGTGTTGGCGTCCTGGTCGGTATCTTTGCCAAGGTTCGACAGATCGGCGCACTTGTCGAGAAGATCGTCAAACTCCTGAAATGCCTTGCCGAGCAGCATGCCGAAGTCGCTCAGCATCCACTTGTGTGGGCCACTGACCCCGGCGGCAATGCACCCAATTTCGGCGGCTGCCGCAAAAAGCGCCCCGGTCTTCATAGCGTGCGTAATCTCGACATAGGCCAGGTCGGTCCCCAACGGAAACAGATCGCGCTGCTGACCGCCCGTCATGCCGTCCGGACCGATCGCGCTGGCGAGTGCCGCAACCGCAATTGTCCTCTGCTCATATGTCAAACTCGGCGATGCGGCCAATCGGGCAAAGCCATCATTGAGCAGGGCAATTCCTGCCAGAATTGCAGTCGGCTCGCTGAACACGTTGTGATTGGTCATCCGTCCACGCCGCATGTTCGCGTTGTCCATCGCCGGCAGATCATCGAAGATCAGTGAGGACGTATGTACCATCTCGATCGCACAGGCACAGTCGAGGCCTGATCGCCACTTCTGTCCCCAGGCGTCGACAATCAGGAGAGTCAAAGCGCCGCGCGCGCGCTTTCCGCGCAATCCCAAACTATAATTCATGGCGGCGCGTAGCGGTTGGCTGCCTTCACAATTGCCAGGAGTTTGTGCGCTAAGCTCATCAGCCAGCGCCGCCTGCACGTCCACCGCCAGTTGTGATCTCGATGCGTCTTTGCATACTGGACGTGTTAGTGCATCAAGCGTGTCCATGACTTCGGCCATGTCGATTATCCATAAAGTTTAATTGTCAAAATGTTTCTGACGTCAAACTATCAAAATGGACCGACTGCCAAATCCGCATTAGGTACGAATAGGATCCCAATAAGATCGAAATTGTGCTACAATTTGCCAAGTTATGTCCGATATCACACAGCGAAAACTCGAACATATCGAGATTGTCTTGTCCGATAACACGGTCAAGGCGGGTCACGCGGCAGGCTTCGAATCGATTCGATTTGAGCACGTGGCCCTTCCCGAGCTAGCTTTGGTTGATATCGATCTGCGGACGGAGTTGTTCGGCCATTCCATGAATGCGCCGCTATTGATCAGCTCGATGACCGGCGGCCCTGCGCGTGCGGAAGACTTGAACCAACACATCGCGGAAGCCTGTAACGCCCTTGGTATCGCCTTCGGAGTCGGTTCGCAGCGCATCGCGTTAGAAGGTGAGGGTTCCGCAGGTTTCGGTCCGGAGCTCAGAAAGCGAGCCCCGAATGTGCCGATCCTTGCGAATTTCGGTGCCGCCCAATTGCGCCAATGGGACGGCGCCGAGATGGCACGCCGCGCCATGGAAATGATCGCAGCCGACGCCATGATCGTTCATCTCAATCCACTGCAGGAAGCGGTGCAAGCAGAAGGCGACACCGATTGGCGCGGCATTCTCGACGCCATCGCCGAGCTCTGCCGAAAGTCCGAGTTTCCCGTCGTCGTCAAGGAGGTTGGCGCGGGAATTTCGCCGCGCACGGCGGCGCAGTTGGTCGATGCAGGGGTTACTGCCATTGATGTCGCCGGTGCCGGTGGCACGAGCTGGGCAGCCGTTGAAGCCGCACGCGCACCGTCAGATGCGACCCGCCGCATCGCCAGCGCGTTTCATGACTGGGGAATTCCAACTGCGCAGGCCGTGGTGGGTGCCCGTCGGGCTTGCCCCGATACGACCATCATCGCTTCGGGGGGCATTCGTGACGGCATCGACTGTGCAAAGGCCATCAGGCTCGGGGCCGATGTTGTCGGACTGGCTGCCGCGGTTCTGCCGGCCGCCATCACCAGCTCCGACGCAATCGTTGATGAACTGAACATCGTCATTGAGCAACTCCGCATCGCCTGTTTCTGCACCGGAAGTGGCGATCTGACTGAACTCAAGACGGCATCACTTTTGTCTGCACCAGGCTACGTCGATGTGACCGCTCAGTAAACGCGTGCCAAGCAATCACCAGCGATTCAACAACAATGAGCGCGGCGCATCCGGACACAGTGCTCGCGGCACCCGAGCACTGGTGTGACAGGATCGCAGCACACGTTCCACCATGATTATGTGGACGACAGCACACGCACACAACGAAACAACGGCACTGCCGGAGTGTCGGCTTCAATACATACGCATCATCTGCTAACGTTTGCACGTCAGCGTTGAGTCGGCCACGATTGCAATCAGGCGAAATATGCTCCCACCCCTACCTCCCGTCGGCGAGGTCGCGCTGTTTCTTGATTTCGACGGAACGCTTGCCGAATTTGCCGATCATCCGGCGTCGGTCAGCGTGCCCGAAGAGCTGATCGCGACACTGGCACAGTTGCACCAGGCGACCCACGGCGCCCTGGCGATTGTCACCGGCCGGGACATCAGAGAAATCGATGACTTCCTCGCTCCCCTCGTCCTTCCCGTCGCCGGCGTTCACGGCCTGGTGCGACGGACATACGACGGCCAACTTCACCTGACGGACGTCGACGATATTGCCTTGGCAACGATCGCTGGTCGGCTGGACAATTTCGTGGATGGACAAGACGGCCTCATCGTGGAACGAAAAAGCCGCTCCGTCGCACTCCATTATCGCCGCGCACCTGCCGCCGCCGACGCATGCCTCAGCGCGCTGACGGATGCGTTGCACGATCTCGACGATTTCGAGGTGCAAGTTGGCAAACTCGTTGTCGAGGCCCGCGCGATCGGGCATGACAAGGGGTCTGCCATCGCCACCTTTCTGGCCGAACCTCCATTTGCGAACCGGCGCCCTGTCTTCGCGGGCGACGATGTAACGGATGAAGACGGCTTTCGATACCTCAATGAATGCGCCACTGCACAAGCCATAACGATCAAGGTAGGTGCGGGCGCAAGTGAGGCACGTTATCGTGTGCGTTCAGTGGAGGCGTTGCGTGGTTGGCTGCAAGCGCTCAACGACAGCGGGACACACTCATGACTCCATCTCTTGACCTGGGCATGATCGGCAACTGCAGCTATGCAGCTCTGATAGACACGCATGCCCGCCTCATTTGGTGCTGTCTGCCGCGTTTCGACGGCGATCCGATATTCAATGCCTTGATCAATGACCAGGCCGCGACGGACGAGAACGGCGAAGGCGTCATGGCGATTGACCTCAAGGGATTGGATTCGGCAACTCAGCGTTATGTGCCGCGCACGGCGATTCTAAAGACACGGCTGACCTCACCCGATGGTGTGATCGAGGTCACGGATTTCGCACCGCGCTACGGTGACCGCGGGCGAAGCTTTCGACCCCGAACGTTGGTGCGCCGGATTGAGGTCGTCTCGGGCAGCCCGCGCGTACGCCTGCGCGTAAGACCGACATTCGACTATGGCGCGGCTCGTCCGAAACGCACGCGGGGATCAAATCACATTCGATACGTCGGCGATGAAGCCACGTTCCGTCTCACGACGAATGTTTCCGTCGACTACATTTTGAGCGAGACATGGTTCAATCTGAATGAACCGGCTTGCCTCATATTCGGGCCCGATGAACCACTCTCGGACAGCGCACCGCTCATCGCACGCGAATTCGAGGAACGGACAACCGACTATTGGCTCAGCTGGACCCGACGCCTGGCATTGCCGATGGAATGGCAGGACGCCGTCATACGTGCCGCAATCACACTGAAGCTGTGTGCCTATGAGGAAACCGGCGCCATCGTTGCTGCGGTCACGACCTCTATTCCGGAATCGGCAGATAGTGGCCGCAACTGGGACTATCGCTACTGTTGGATCCGCGATGCGTTTTTCGTCGTCCGGGCATTGAACAACCTGGCCGCCGTGCGAACGATGGAGAATTATTTTGCCTGGATCATGAATGTCGTTGCGGAAGCTGATGGCGCACATCTTCAGCCGGTACTCGGCATTGGCATGGAACAGCACCTGACCGAGCGCCAGATCGACACGCTTGCCGGCTATCGCGGCATGGGGCCGGTGCGCGTCGGCAATCAGGCTCACGAGCACCACCAATTCGACGTGTACGGAAACGTGGTTCTTGGCGCCGCACAGGCCTTTATCGACCAACGCATGACGCGATGTGCGGGGCCCCGTGACTTTGCACGGCTGGAAGAAATTGGCTTCCACGCCTTTGAGCGCTATGATCAACCTGACGCGGGAATGTGGGAATTGCGCACACGCGCGCGAATCCACACATCGTCAAGCCTGATGTGCTGGGCTGCCTGTGACCGTTTGGCGAAACTGGCCAAGGCCCTCGCTTTGCAGGATCGCCATCTGTTATGGACTGAGCGGGCAGACAAGATTCGTGCCGAAATTCTCGCGCGCGCCTGGTCGGACAAGCGCCAGGCTTTTGTCGAAAGCTTCGAAGGTGAAGCATTGGACGCGAGTGTTTTGTTGATGGCCGAAGTTGGGATTATTGATCCGAAAGATCCGCGCTTTGTCGCAACCGTCGAGCGGATCGAAGATGTCCTGGCCAATGGACCACATGTGCGCCGTTACGAAGCGCCAGATGATTTCGGTGTCCCAGAGACCGCCTTCAACATTTGCGCATTCTGGCGCCTCGATGCGCTGGCGCGCATTGGCCGGGAGGACGAAGCCCGCGACATCTTCGAGACCCTCCTCGGATATCGCAATCAATCTGGCCTGCTGTCTGAAGATACGCATCCCCAAACTGGAGAGATGTGGGGCAATCTTCCCCAGACCTACTCCATGGTCGGCATCATCAATTCGGCCATGCGCTTGTCCAAGCCCTGGGAGACCGTTGTATGAGTCGCCTTGTCATGGCATCCAATCGCGTCGCAGATCCATCCAAGGGATCGCAGTCAGGCGGATTGGCGGTTGCACTGGGAGACGCACTCAGGGAATTTGGCGGCCTGTGGTTCGGCTGGGATGGGACCATCAATGACGATGCCGCATCGGACCGTATCGCCATTGATGACTCGGGAGCATACAAGACGGCCACGGTGTCGTTGAACACCGAGCAATATTCCGGCTATTACGCCGGAATGTCGAATAACGTGCTCTGGCCGATCCTTCACTATCGTCTGGACCTTGCGCGGCTCGACGCCAGCTATATGGGGGCCTACCGCCAGGTCAACGCACGCTTCGCGACGGCACTGCGAAGACTGATCGAGCCATCCGACATCGTCTGGGTTCACGACTATCATCTCATACCGCTTGGTGCTGAGCTCAGAGCACATGAGGCTCGAAATGCGATAGGGTTTTTTCTTCATATCCCGTTTCCGCCGCCGGACATGCTGAGCGCCCTGCCCAACGCCGACTATTTTATCCGGTGCCTGTTCTCGTACGATGTCATCGGTTTTCAGACGAGCTCAGATTTGGGCAACTTTCAGCGATACATCATTGAAAGCGGCGAAGGAGAAATTGGTGAGAACGGTCGCGTCACGGCATTCGGGCGCACTATTACCGCCAAAGCTTATCCCATTGGCATTGACGTGGATGCATTCCGCGAGATGGCATTCTCGCCGGAAGCTGCGAGGATCATCGACCAATTGCAGCGCAAAACGACGGAAACAGTTCACGTGATCGGCGTCGACCGTCTCGACTATACCAAGGGTCTGCCCGAGCGCTTCATAGCGTTCGAAAAACTGCTGACGGCTTATCCTGAAAACAGAAAACGGTTGACGTTGATGCAAATCGCGCCGCCAACGCGCGAGGACATTGATGCCTACAGCGACATCCGAGAACAACTCGAGCAGCTGTCGGGCGCCATCAATGGCCGCTATGCCGACTTTGACTGGACGCCGATACGATACATCCATCGTTCCATCCAGCGGGCAACGCTGGCCGCGCTCTTCCGTGGAAGCCGCATCGGACTGGTCACGCCGCTGCGCGACGGCATGAACCTTGTCGCCAAGGAATATATCGCGGCCCAGGACGATGATGATCCAGGCGTTCTCATCTTGTCGCAGTTCGCAGGTGCGGCCGAGGACCTTCAGGACGCCTTGCTGGTCAACCCCTATGACACTGCGGAAGTGGCGGAAGCCTTGGAAATGGCTGCAACCATGTCGCTAGACGATCGCCGGGTCCGCCAGCAGGCGCTATTGGCCCGCGTGAAGGAGCACGATGTCAAGAGCTGGCGCTACGCCTTCATCAACGACCTCAGAAGCGCGCAGCAGCACTGGAATTGATCGGTGATGGCCAGGTTCGATATCGTTTGTGATCTTGGCGGCACGAACGTCCGCTTTGCAGTTCCGAATGCCCGGTGTGAACCGGAAAACATTGCAACGTTCGCGGTCTCGGACTTCGACAGCTTCGAGCATGCCTATATCAATTACTGCGAACGTCATGCCAATGGTGAGCGGCCTGAGGCCCTCGCCATCGGCGCCGCCGGCCCAATCATCGACCGCCAGGTCAGACTGACAAACGCCCCCTGGTCGGTCGACTCCAGGCCGCTCGGCCGACTGACCGGTTCAGGGCGAATTTGTCTGGTCAACGACCTGCAAGCCGTCGCCCGCGCAATTCCCGGCCTGGGATCCGACGACTGCAAGACTCTGCGAAAGCCCGGTACGCGTGCCCTCGACCTGCAACAGGCTCCTGCGATCGCCATCAATGTCGGAACGGGATTCGGTGCGGCATCGGTCCACTGCCTGCCGACCGGACGGCCGACTTGGTTCACTGTTGCGACCGAAGCCGGTCACATGACGCTGAGTTCCGGTGTGGCTCCTGGGGCGTGTTCCAAGAGTATTGAGGATCTGCTCTCCGGCGGCGGCATTACACGACGCGCAAACGAATGTTCCGGCGAGCCCGCCGCATTCAAGGATGCCGCAGATGTCTTTGCCCGAAGCGACCTCGCGGCTGCCCAGTCGGCCATCGCCGAATTTGGCACAACGCTCGGCGCCGTGACACGCAACCTTATCCTGGCACATGGCGCTTGGGCCGGCGCCTACCTGGTCGGCGGCGTTGTCGACGAGTGGTTGCGCCATCCGTATTTCTCGGATTTCGAAGAAGGCTTTGCGATCGCCGGTCCCATGGCGGAACGTCTGGCAGCGGTTCCAATTCAATGGATCACGCAACCACAACCCGCTCTCGTTGGCTTGGCCCACGTTCTCGCGGAAGAACGGCAGGGCGCAGAATAGTCAAGGATGAGTGACGACCTAGTCCTCGCGGCCAAAAACACGACCGGTTCTGTTGCAACGACAATGCATGCCGTGCGTCGAAGTTGCGGCATGCCCCGTGCGATCACCACGGCGACGCCCTACCTGTGTCGCAAACGCACGATACATTGATTGGACGTTTGTTCATTCGCCGGGGTTAGATCAGTCAGCACTGACTATGGACACATCCATGACGCGGATTTTGGAACACCACGTCATGACTTCGGACCGTGGAGGCAATTAACATGCGCTACATCGTTACGTCCGCAATGTTCACAGCCGTCATCGCCGCCAGCGGATTGTCTTGGACTTCAGTTGCGTCAGCCCGCATCGCCTGTGAGGGACGATACCAAGTGGTCAAAGGCAATTTAATTGCGACGCCCTACTGTGAAGACATGCTCCTGGCGAAAGTGGCACGCGAGTTCGGCATGCGCGTCTCATTCCGGCAGCTGCGTAGTAGTCATAGTACAAAGTCATCGGCGTGTCGGTTCGTCGGTCACGACAATCGCGTCTCTGACCTTTGCCAAAACTACCGACGCGACGACAGATGTGGACCGCTGGTCATCGGCTGTTAGATCTCAAGGCCGATATGTTCTCGCGATAGTTGATGCGTCGCGCTGGCGCGAAGATCGGCCGAATCAACGGCTGCTCAACCACCGGCGCGGCTCAGGCGGGTGTCCCAAGGCACAGGCCGTTCAGGCCGACACGGAGCATCAATGATCGGATGGTCGGTCCGCTGGATGTGTCGGTTCTCAATAGCGGAAATTGAACCTTAGCGGGCCGAAGAGATGGTGCTCGCTGGTACTGGCGTCTCCAGAGCCTTTGCCGTGAACGCTTTCCCAAAAATCGACGGTTTGAACGCGCAACGTTTCGGCACAGGAACGCGCGCAGTGAATCCAGTTTCCGCCCGGCAACTGAACCTGCCGCCCAACACTCGTCCATCGTACACGGCCGGAAACCGTGCCATTACCAAAGTCGCTGTGCGCCGTAACCACGCGGCCTTCAGGCTTGTGGCGTCGCCATCCAGCATCTGCCGGCATCGCCAGCAACGCGAAGCCAACCACAAAAACACTGAGTGCTGAGAGTTTAAACATCGCTTAACCGGCCCCGTGATCGCCAATTCCGTTGAGAATTTCTAACACAGTAGCGTGACATTTGCAGCGCCTTCATGGCGTAAGCCTTACGCTTGCGGCAATCGGGACACGCGTCAAAGCGTTGCCGCGCGGTCGGGTCGTACGGGAACCGTTGCAGGTCCGTTCGCAATAGTTTGCAAAAAAAGCGCACAAATACTGAAACAGCCGACCATGCCGTGCGCCTGAGGGGGAACGCTGCATGGTCGGCCAGATGTCTCGATCTGCTCCCCGTCGAAACGGATTGAATCTACCATCCAAGGTTTTCAAAGATATTGGCAATTTCGTTCGAATTGAACCGAACAACGAACTTGCTCAGACGCCGTCTGCTCCGACAGTGGAGCCACTGAGGTTGTCAGATGGGTGACGATTCGGTCGCGGGGTGAACGCATGAATTGCGGACGCAATTGCGCGGCGACGGCCTCGGCGACTGCCTCGGCGACTGTACTCAGAGTTTTGCTTAGACCTAGTTGTCTCCAACACCGCCACCATCAGCGACGCACAAGGCTGCCGTGCGACAATTGCTCCTATGAGTCAAATGGAGCGACCCGTGGCGACAAAGACAAACACCAAGACAGCGGCCACGCCGGCATGGTCAGACGAAAGCCCGATAACGTCTGCTGAGCAACTTGCGGGAATCATCGCCAATGCTCAGAACGCCGTTCTTGAAAGCCAA
>JBPCWB010000496.1:0-9622 GCA_051009955.1 Hyphomicrobiaceae bacterium
GTACAGCGACGAAAACGAACTGGCTCTTGCCCGTGTTGTAAAGTTCTTCCGGGATTTCGGCAGCGCCAAGATCGGCATTCAATTGGCGCATGCCGGTCGCAAAGCGTCCGCCAAACTTCCGTGGCAGGGTGGCACTGCCTTGGGAACTGATGACGGCGCCTGGCAGACCGTTGCGCCCTCGGCCATTCCCTATGGTCCGGGCTGGCACACGCCGGAAGCGCTCGGTGACAACAGTCTTGCGCGTGTCAAGGAAGCCTTCGTTCAGGCTGCGCAACGCGCAGTACGACTGAACTTCGATGTTGTCGAGGTGCATAGCGCCCACGGCTATCTCCTGCATAGCTTCCTGTCGCCGATTTCGAACCAACGTTCAGACGAGTACGGCGGTGCGCTGGACAATCGCATGCGGTTTTCATTGGAAGTCTTCGAGGCGGTCCGTGCTGTGTGGCCGGCGGACCGCCCGCTCGGCGTCCGATTCTCTGCCACCGACTGGATCGACGGCGGCTGGGATGTAGAAAGCAGCATTGCTTACGCTGCGGCCTTGAAGGCGCGAGGCTGTGACTTTATCGGTGTGTCGAGTGGCGGTTTGGCTCCGCGGCAGCAGATCGTGTCGGCGCCGGGCTACCAGACAGCCTTTGCAGCCGAAATCCGCCGGGCGACGGAGCTGACGACACTGGCGGTCGGCCGCATTACTGAGCCGCATCAAGCAGAGACCATCGTGCGCACTGGACAAGCCGACATGGTCGCTCTGGCGCGCGGCATGCTTTACGATCCGCGTTGGGCATGGCACGCTGCGGCAGCCTTACGCGCGGACGCTGCGTTTCCAGCCCAATATGCGCGCTCGCACCCGTCTATGCAGGGCGAACCAGTGCCGGGAAATCCCCCGGTCGCCAAGGCTTGATCGTCGCCTCGACGTCAATTGTTGATCGAGACTTCTCGGGAGTCCTCGGCGGCGCTATAGTCCGGATCGACCAGCGGTACCAGCAGACGTGCGGGCCGTTTGCGGTCGCAATCAATGGGCGCAGCAGAATCGGACGCATCTGCTGACAGCACGGAGGCCGCCGGATGACAGCCGATGAGACCTGGACCTATTTCGATGGTGACTGGCACGCCGGCGACGCACCTGTGTTCGGTGCTCGCACGCATGCATTCTGGTTGGGCTCGAGTGTGTTTGACGGTGCCCGCGCATTCGAAGGCGTGACGCCCGACCTCGATCGACATTGCGAACGTGTCAACGCCTCGGCGCGCGCATTGAATCTCAAGCCCGACGTTAGCGTCGAGTCGTGGCTCGCGCTGGTTGGCGATGGGTTGAAGAAGTTCGAGTCCAAGGAAGCCGTCTACATCCGCCCCATGTATTGGGCTGAAGCCGGCGGCTACATGGGCGTGCCGCCGGATCCGGAGTCGACGCGCCATCTGTTATGTCTGCACACGGCCGCAATGATCGCTCCGCAGGGATTTTCGCTCGGCCTCTCGCCTTACCGGCGCCCGACATTGGAGACGATGCCGGTCAATGCCAAGGCCGGCTGTCTTTACCCCAACAATGCCCGCGCGATCATGGAAGCCAAGGGCCGCGGCTTCGACAATGCGCTGGTTCTCGATATGCTGGGCAACGTCGCCGAGACGGCAACATCAAACATTTTCCTGGCACGCGACGGCGTCGTCTTTACGCCGCAGCCAAATGGCTGCTTTCTCAACGGCATTACGCGGCAGCGCACCGTTGCCCTATTGCGCGACAGCGGCGTAGCCGTCGAGGAAACAACCCTCACCGTTGAAGACTTTTTCAGCGCCGACGAGATTTTCTCGACGGGAAATCACTCAAAGATCATTCCTGTCATTCGCTTCGAGGATCGCGATCTGCAGCCGGGTCCCCTGGGGGAGCGTGCGAGAAAGCTATACTGGGATTGGGCCCACAGTTGATCAAGACCGGGCGTTTCAGGCGGGCGTGAATTCACTGTGCAAACGGATGCGAGCGATGAATTTTGGTTTCACGGAAGAGCAAGCAGCCATCCAGGACATGGCCTTGCAGTTCGCAAAGGATCAATTGGCGCCCAACGCCAGCGAATGGGATGAAAAGTGCCACTTCCCTGTCGACGTGATCCGTGAAGTTGCGCCGCTTGGCATGGCGGCGATTTATGTTGACGAGGACAATGGTGGCTCAGGGCTGGGACGCCTTGATGGGGTCCTGATTCATGAGGCGCTATCCTATGGCTGCCCGACGATCGCCGGTTACATCTCGATCCACAACATGGTCGCCTGGATGGTGTCACAATACGCCAGCGAAACGCAGCGTTCGGCATGGATGGACAAACTGACGACAATGGAGTGGCTGTCGAGCTATTGCTTGACCGAGCCCGGTTGCGGTTCTGACGCGGCGGCCCTCAAGACACGCGCAACAAAACAGGGCGACCGCTACATTCTGAATGGGTCGAAGCAGTTCATATCCGGTGCCGGAACGTCTGACTTCTACTTCCTGTTTGCGCGCACGAGTGACGATGGCGCCCGCGGCGTCTCAGCTTTTGCCGTCATGGCCGATACGCCCGGACTGTCATTTGGTGCGAACGAGCGCAAGATGGGCTGGAATGCACAACCGACCAAGCAAGTCATTTTTGAGAACGCCGAAGTACCGGCCGAGAACCTCATCGGCAAGGAAGGCGAAGGCTTCAAGTTTGCCATGAGCGGACTCGACGGCGGCCGAATCAATATCGGTGCCTGCTCGCTGGGTGCAGCGTGGTCTGCATTGGACAAAACACGGGACTATCTTTTCGAACGCAAGGCATTTGGTCAGGAACTTGCGAACTTCCAGGCCATGCAGTTCAAGATCGCCGACATGGCCACGGATTTGGAAGCCGGGCGGCTGATGATCTATCGCGCCGCGGACGCAATGGACAGGGCCGACCCGCAGGCCACGATGTACTCAGCGATGGCGAAGCGCTATGCGACCGATCTCGGCTTCGAGATCTGCAACCAGGCGCTTCAGGCGCACGGCGGTTATGGTTATTTGAAGGATTACGGCCTCGAAAAGCTCGTGCGAGACCTCCGTGTTCATCAAATTCTGGAGGGCACAAATGAAATCATGCGCGTGGTCGTGTCGCGCAAGGTCTTGGGCGGCAATCGTGGCTGAGCGCGCAACAACAAGGACGATGAACGCGCCGTGCCGAATTCGTCCAGAATGAGTTGGGAATCATGACCGAGCCAACTGCCGACAACACAACCGACCTGATCGTGCGCAAGGTCGGCCGCGCGGGGCGTATTACGTTGAATCGACCGAAGGCGCTGAACGCCCTGACCTATGATCAGACCTTGGCCATCGAGCGGACAATCGATTCCTGGAGCGATGATCCCGAGGTTCAGCTGATCATCCTCGATGGGACCGGCGAGCGTGCACTGTGTGCCGGTGGCGACGTTCTCGCCTTGTATGAGAAGCGCGATGATGGCGGCGACTTCGCGGCGCAATTCTGGCGCGACGAATATCGGCTCAACGCCAAGATCGGACGCTATCCGAAACCGTTCATCGCAATCATGGACGGCATTGTCATGGGTGGTGGGATTGGCCTTAGCGGCCATGCCAGTCATCGCATTGTGACCGAGCGATCGGCGCTGGCGATGCCGGAGACCGGCATTGGTCTGGTCCCTGATGTTGGAGGCATGTGGCTGCTCGCCAATGCACCCGGTCATCTCGGCGAGTATCTGGGGCTGCTGGGCGAACGCATGGCCGCGGGCGATGCCATTTATGCCGGCTTTGCCGACACGTTTGTATCCGCAGAGCGCGTCGAGGAACTAATCGCTGAGCTCGTTGATCCGGCAGGTGATCCCATCGGAGTTTGTATTGCATCGCTCGCGGAAGCGCCGCCGTCAGTTGTTCACGCTGCCCGGCAGGACGAAATCGACCTCATTTTTGGCCGCGAGACACTCGAAGCCGTTGTCGAAGGATTGACGTCGTCGCAGTCCGACTGGGCAGCGACCGCGTTGAAAACACTGGGTGCCAGGTCGCCGCTGGCACTGAAGTTGACGTTGGCTGCCGTTCGCCGCGCCCGCCAGTTCAAGTCGCTCGAAGAAGCGCTGAACCTCGAGTATCGCTTGACCTGCCGACTGTTCGTCCATGGCGAATTCATCGAGGGTATTCGCGCTTTGCTGATCGACAAGGACAAGACGCCGAAATGGCGACCTGGCGCCATCGAGTCCGTGAGCGCTGAAATGGTCGATCGGTTTCTCGCACCGCTGACAGAGCGGGAGGAACTCGGCCTCGAGCCGTCGCACCGGGACGTGCGATAATACTTGGAGACACTGCAAATGTCGGAAATCCAATCAACCGGCCCGCTGGTCGGAATGCGCGTTCTCGACCTCAGTCATGTGCTGGCAGGCCCCGTCTGCGGGCTCATGCTCGCCGACATGGGCGCCGACGTGATCAAGGTCGAAAACATCAACGGCGGCGACGACACCCGCCGCATGGTCCCGCCCCAGATCAATGGCGAGTCGACATCATTCATGATGGTCAACCGAAACAAGCGCGGCATTGCACTGGACCTCAAGGCGGAGGCCGGTAAGGATGTTCTCAAAACGCTCGTGAAATCTGCCGACGTGCTGATCGAAAATTACCGTCACGACACCATGGCGCGGCTCGGTCTCGACTACGATGTCCTGTCGAAAGTCAATCCAGGCCTTATCTATTGCTCCGTGTCGGGTTTCGGGCGGTCCGGCCCCTTTGCCACACAGGGCGGATTTGATCTTGTCGCTCAAGGGATGTCCGGTCTGATGTCGGTCACCGGCGAAGGACCCGGCCGGCCACCGGTGAAGATCGGCCCACCGGTGACAGACATCACCGCCGGCATTCTGGCGGCCATGGGGATCACTGCCGCCTACGCGCATAAGCTCCACACCAACCAAGGCGAAAAGGTCGACACGTCTCTTTTCGAAGCCGGCATCACTCACACCTACTGGCAGTCAAATATCGCTTTTGCGACAGGCGTCTCGCCGGGCCCGTTGGGTTCTGCACACCCGCTGTCGGCACCCTACCAGGCGTTTGAAACGGCTGACGGCTGGCTCAACTTGGGTGCTTCCAGTCAACGCACCTGGCTCAGCCTTCTCGACGTGCTCGGCGATGATGCACTGGCCAGCGACCCCCGCTTTGCGACGAATGCCGACCGGATGGCTCATCTGGATGCTCTCGTCGACGAGCTTGACGGACACTTCAAGGCGCGCACCACTGAAGCCTGGCTGACGGCCCTGGATGACGCCGGTGTTCCGGCCGGACCAGTGCTTTCAGTTGCGGAAATGCACCGTCACCCGCAAACCATCGCGCGCGACATGGTGCCCACAGTTAACCATAGGGTTGCTGGTGAGGTGCAAACCATCGGCCTGCCGGTCAAATTCAGCGAGACGCCTGGCGGTATTCAACGCGCCGCACCAGTGTTCGGTGAACACACACGCCAGGTCCTGCTTGAGGCCGGCTACAGCGACACAGACATTGATGCTCTGTTTGAACAGAACGTTGTCGCTGCGCCGTCAGACGAGAAGACGGATGTTCATACTAAGGCCACTGATCGTGGGACCGACAGATTGTGATCGAGAAAATCATCGTAGACCATTGCAAGATATAGAGAAACTGACTAAGTCCCTGATGCAAATAATCGAGGTGCCTCGCGCTGGCGGAACGCCGTCCGGCGCGACCATGGCACCCTATGGTGGTCATGATGTCTGACAATCAGTTGTTGATCATTGGCGCCGGTCCTGTCGGCCTCAGCATGGCCAATGCCTTGAAGTCGCATGGCATCGCCTATCACCAAGTTGATGCGAACAAAGCTTTGGGTGGCAACTGGCTGAATGGCGTCTACCGGGGTGTCCACCTGAACTCGTCGAAAAAATCGACGGCCTACGTCGATTATCCTATGCCCGAACACTACGCCGACTTCCCAAGTGCGGGCGAAATGCTCGACTATCTCATTGCCTATGCGCGCGACAAAGGAATCGCTGACGGCATTGAATATTCAATACGCGTCGAGCGAGCCGAACCGCGCCCCGATGATAATTGGGACGTTACGCTCTCCAACGGCGAGCGGCGCATCTATAAGGGCATCATTGTTTGCAACGGCCACCATTGGGACAAGCGTCTTCCCGAACTGCCAGGTCAGTTTGCCGGTGAAATAATGCACTCGAAGGATTACGTCGATACCAATCAATTGCGCGACAAGCGCGTGTTGGTCATCGGTGCAGGGAACTCCGCCTGCGACATCGTCTGCGACGCCGCTCGGGTGGCGACGAAGGCTGACGTCAGTATGCGGCAGGGCCACTGGTTTTTGCCCCGCGCCGCCTTCGGGCGTCCTTTGAATGACCTGCCGATCTGGCATTTGCCGGTCACGGTGCAACGCTGGATCCTGCGCGCCATCGTGGCCATCACGATCGGCGATTATCGCAACTACGGACTTGAGAAACCCAAGAATAGGATTTTTGATCGCCATACCAGCTTTGGCGCCGAGATGCTGAACCTGATAACATTGGGCTGCATTGAACCGCGTCGCGCGATTGCAGCGGTCGACGGTCAAACTGTTCGCTTCGTTGACGGCTATCGGGCGGACTATGATTTAATCGTGGCTGCAACCGGCTTCAATTTTTCTTTCCCATTTCTTCCTGAAGGCCTGATTGAGGTCAAAAACGATGTCGTGCAACTTTACGGCTACGCATTTCCGACCAACGTCAAGAACCTTTATGTGATAGGCGCCAGTCAGCCACGTGGCGGCTTCGGCTACTTGTTGACTCCCGCAACCGACCTCTATGCAAGAGTCATCAAACTGCAAGACGAGATGCAGCACCCCGTCGGCGCCGTGCTCGAATTCATGGGTGAGAAGATCCCCAAGACACACTTGGTCGACCCCGGCGGTGCCCGCCGCGAAATCACTTTGTCGCGGTGGCTACTACCGTACTTGAAATGGCAGGCTCGCCGTCTGGAACGGCGTGCGGCATGGGACGCGAAGGATGCCGCCGACGCCTTCTCGAGGCCTGCGTCTCAGCCCGTAGCTGCGGAATGAATACCAATGACACCTAAGAGTTGGTCGCGCCAATGGCGCTTTGGGCTCAGTCCTTTTGACCAGTGAGAAAGTCCAGCATGGCTCTTGCATCATCCGCCCGGATCAGGTTCGGCGAGACGCCAATGCGTGCGGCAACTTCCCTTTGATTGAAGAAGAAGTTCTGTAGAACAACGCGCGAGTATGACCGGAGCGGAAGCGCAATGCCGGGCTGCTCCTTGCCGGTGTTGGAGATCAGATGATGCGCTCTTCCACCAAGCCCATCCAACTCATGACAATTGATGCAATTGTTCGCGTGCACGATGATTTCGCGAAGCCGGCTCGGTAGTCCGTCCAGCGGCGCAAGCGGATCGCTGTCGGTGAAGTGGAGGCTTCCCAGATCCAGTTTCGACCGGATTGCAAACGGAATTCTGAGTTGTTTCGGCAATGGTTTGCGAAACTGCAGGAAGGCGCCCATCGGTTCGACGGATATCTGAGGCGGCCGGTCCTGTTTGATCCAACTGTAAGCCGCCTTGGTGCGGTAAAACCAGGATATCCGGAACAGATTGGTCTCTTCGTCGATACCGACAACGACAACCGGCTTGTGTGCGCGATACTCGTCCAGATCAACCGAAAGAAATTGTCCTGTTCGGTTTTTGAGAACCAAATAGCGCAGGCCCTTGGTCGAAGGATTGCTGTCGCGATAGGCGATGAGATCAAGGGCGCGGAAAGTCTCGAACTCCCACTGCTTCGTCTGCCACCTTGCACTCAGAAAAAGCTCAGCAACGTCGCGGCGAAACACGTTGTCGACAGGGTATGTCGCGATGAATTCCGAGTGCGCATGGAACCCATTGTTGTTGAGCGGCGGATGCTGCCAAAGTGCGCTCCCTTCGAACGCTTCGTGCGCAGCATCCTTGCTGTCCAACCCGCCTAAGAAATACGTGATGAGCCGCACGACCGGACTGGGGGCCTGCGCGGTCGGTCGTATAGGGGGCAGCAAAACGAACCAGCTCCATATGCCGGCTTGGTGCAGACGATCCGCGAATCTGCGTGACGCTCGCACGACATCAGTGTCGTCAACATCTTTGGCGATTACGAGCAACGGTGGACCGCGCAACGACCGATTGGGCGGAAAGGCTTCGATGTCCCGCCTGGCGCGAAACAGGACGATGCCCGCCACGTCGTGTCCGATGCGTTCGCTTCGATAGATGGAATAGACTGTCTGCGTGTGTATGATTGATGCGACCAAAACGATGGCCTTGCCCGCTGCCTGCTTGCGCACGCCATCAAGTCGGTTCGAGAGGCAGACCATGTCAACTTTATCTGCGCACGGCACGATTGTGACTGTCTCGAAACCGGCCGACCTGAAGATCTTTTGGTTGCCTTGCGACGCCAGAACGCGATCGTCACCAAAAATGGCCACGACGGTGGCCTCCGGTCTCAGATCCAAATTGTTCAGGTTATTCTTGGCCCATGCTTCGATTGCAGCGCCGGCGAGCGCTACCATTGCCAAAAATACCAAGCAATTCGATCTGATCGTTGCTCGCAATGCACGTTCCTCCCCGGCCGCAAACGGTACATAATAGACTTATGACCCAGCTGAGGATTATAGCTGCGCTCCCGATTGTCCGACAATGCGCGGGAAATCCCTGGGATAACTTCGGGAAATGCTCTGTTTGACGATTGGATGGACACAAAAAAATTTGCAGGCCGTCTGTCACGAAGCCTGAAGCCGACCGCAAAACCAGATTTGGAGTCGCACGCCGCGATCAGTCTGACGTGGCGCCGCCGCTCAATCGCGACAGTTTCTTGTCAACGAATGCGAGTCGATCCTGTCCCCACATGATCTCGCCGTCTTCGAAGACGTAGCTTGGTGCACCGAAGACACCGCGGGTGACGGCCTCCTTCGCATTCGCCGCCACGATGGCGTCCAGTTCATCATCGTCGGGGCCCGCGGCGCGAATCGAATCCGCGTCCATTCCCGCCCGCAGGGCCGCCGCCCTCAAGACCTCCGGATCTCCGATGTTCCGGTCCTTCTCCCACAACGAACGTCCGATTTCTGCCGAGAGGCGAACAGCGTCCAGACCGGCAATTTGCGCGGCGATGATGAGGCGATAACCGGGCATTTCGTCCGAGGGAAAATTCACTGGCTCGAGAACGAGCGCTATACCAAGCTCGCTCCGCCATCGCTTGAGATCCATCAACCGATAGGCCTGCCGCTCCGGCGAACGCTTCGGCAGCGGCAGACCGCCGGTCTCGGCAAAGACGTCCGCAAATCTTGTCGGTTTGGCCCGTACGGCAACCCCATGCGTCGCAACCTGCTCGAGAAGACGGGCACTGCCGAGGTAGGTCCACGGGGAATTGACAGACAAATAGTAGTCGATCCGAGTCATGAGACACCAGCCGCTGAAACAACCGGCACAGCTTTATGAGATCGACTAGTCGTTGACAAGCCAAGGTGGCTGCGGCGTGTCCAATCCGGCAAGACGACGCAGTGCCCACTGCTCAATGAAGGGAACGGACAACATGACCGGTCCGAGCAGACGGCGCAGGCTCCGTATCACCGGCCCGCTTTGCAGCAACTGGTCGGTTTGCGAACGCGTGAATCGGATGACACGCTTGGCTGC